>JAAZGQ010000464.1 GCA_012511135.1 Bacteroidales bacterium
CGGCGCCCGAAGCGCGCAGAGGCCGGCAACATTTGCCTGTGCAGGCTCGCCAGAGACAAACAGGCAACGCCGGCGTCCAGCGCTGACCAGCCGGGGATATCGGGAGGCTGAGCGGGCAGGGCTTGAACGGCGGGAAGCGCTGTTCAAAAAACCGAACTAAAGGAAGCGCTATTCGAAAAATCGAACAGCAGGAAGCACAATTAAAAAAGCCGTCGCAATCAAATTGCAACGGCCTTTCCTTATTATGAAAAATCTCCAGTGTTATTTTACACTGTCCATGTAAGCAATCAAATCCAGGGTCTTGCTTGAATAACCCCATTCGTTGTCGTACCAGCTGACCAGCTTAACGAACTTATCGTTCAAAGCAATACCGGCCTTGGCGTCAAAAATGGAAGTATGGGCATCGTGGATAAAGTCAGTAGAAACCACATCGTCTTCGGTATATTCCATGATACCTTTCAGATAAGTCTGAGAAGCTTTCTTGACAGCAGCCTTGATTTCTTCGTAAGAAGCAGCCTTTTTCAGACGAACGGTCAGGTCAACCACCGAAACATCAGAAGTGGGAACACGGAAAGCCATACCGGTCAGTTTACCGTTCAGATCGGGAATAACTTTACCAACCGCTTTGGCAGCACCGGTCGAAGAAGGAATAATGTTGTTCAGAATGGAACGGCCACCTCTCCAGTCTTTCTTGGAAGGAGCATCAACAGTCTTTTGAGTATTGGTAGCAGCGTGAACAGTAGTCATCAGGCCTTCTTCGATACCAAAGTTATCGTGGATCACCTTAGCAAGAGGAGCCAGACAGTTGGTAGTACAAGAAGCATTGGAAACCACGTTCATATCTGTGGAATATTTGTCCAGGTTGACACCGCAAACAAACATGGGAGCGTCAGCAGAGGGAGCAGAAATAACTACCTTTTTGGCACCACCCTTCAGGTGTTCGGAAGCACCTTCGAGTTTGGTAAATACACCGGTTGATTCAACAACGTAATCAGCACCTACACTTCCCCAGGGAATTTCTGCAGGATTCTTTTCGGCGAAGAAAGCAACTTCCTTACCGTTAACCACCAATTTACCATCTTTGTTCTCGGCTGTACCCTGGAAACGTCCGTGTACAGTATCGTATTTCAACATATAGATGACATAGTCCAGATCCATAAAGGGATCGTTCACTGCAACTATCTGCACGTCGTTCCTTTCCTGAGCGGCGCGGAAAACCAAACGGCCGATACGGCCAAAACCGTTAATACCTACTTTGATCATGTTTGTTCGATTTTTAAATTAAACTTGAATTTGAGCACAAAGATAATATTTTTCTGTAAAAAAACCTGTTTCAGGACATATTTTTTCAAATTATACCCGGTATAACAAAAGAATCAAAGACTATCTGCCTGCTTCGTAAAATTGCCGGAGCTTAGAGGGGGATTTCCCATAAAATTCTTGTAAATTTGCCCTTTAAATAAACAAGGATGCACCCGATGAAACAAGTCTTTCAGGTTTTGAGCCTTTTGGTCGTTATGCTTTTGCTGCTACTTTCAGCGACTGCCTGCCGTCAAGGCAACAAGACTGAAAAAAA
>JAAZGQ010000465.1 GCA_012511135.1 Bacteroidales bacterium
CCGACACCGACTGGTTGTCGTATGTAAAGAAAAACGCTACCATCTCGGACAATAGTTTCTCCATGTCCGGAGGCGGCGATAAAGCCACTTACCGCTTTTCGCTTTCTTACCTGAACGAGGGCGGAACTACTTTGGGCACTTCGCTGCAAAGGGTAACTTCGAGCCTGAACATCGGCTACAGCTTTTCGGACAAATTGAGAGTTGACGCTGATTTTACTTATTCCGACACCGACAAGGAAGACAACTGGACCACTGCCGTCAGGGCCGAAGCTTTGCGTAAGATGCCCAATAAAAGCCCATATTGGATTGACGATTTAACAGGAGCACCTACCTCGAACTACTTTATTCGCCAAAACAGTGAGGAATTTCAGGGCGCATTCAAAGGATCTTCCAATTTTCATCCCCTGATCATGGTAAACGACAGTTACAACAACAGCGATCAGAAAGAGGAAAAAATGACTTTCAGACTGAACTACGATATTTTTGCCGGCTTGATTTATACAGGTTATGTATCGCTGAAGTTCCGCACGGTAAACAACAGAAAGTTCTTGCCTCAGGCGGCCACCGATGTCACCATTGACAACAATTACGCCAATCGCAGTACGGATGCTTATTCCAGCAACTTATCCCTGCAAACCGAAAACAAGCTGATTTACCGTAAAAACTGGGAAGGTTTGCACAACCTCGTGGCTACGGGTATATGGAGAACTTCTCAGTCGGTTAGTTCCAACTATTCTACCGAAATTTACGGGGCTGCTTCGGCCGGCATGTCCGATCCGGTTACCGGTGGCGCTATTCGTAATCTGGGTTCGGGCGATTCAGAGGTACGCAGCTTGTCAGGAATTGGCAACTTCAATTATACTTTTCTAAACCGCTATATTATCAACGGTACCGTCAATTACGAAGGCAAATCCAGCCTGGGACGTTCCAATCGCTGGGGATTGTTTCCTTCGGGAGGGCTTGCCTGGCATGTGCAGGAAGAGGAGTTCATGTCGGAGCTGCTCTGGCTCGATCAGTTGAAAATACGTGCAAGTGTAGGACAAAGCGGTCAGGCTCCCGGAGGAACGGCTCCCTACGTTGGTACTTACAATGCCATTGGAGAATACATGACCAATCCCGCCATAGCCCCTTCTTCGATGCAATTGAACAACCTTAAGTGGGAAAGTTCTACCGAATACGATGTGGGCGTGGATGTATTTATGTTCGAAAACCGCCTCAGTATGACCTTTGATTATTATTATAAATACACCAAAGATTTGTTGCAAACCAAGGTTTCTATACCGGCATCCACCGGTTACGACAGCAAGGGCAATACCATTTCGTATTTTAACTCCGGCGAATTGAGCAACCGGGGCTGGGAATATCGCATCGATTACGATTTGTTCCGGAATACCGACTGGAGAGTCAGTGTCAATTTCAACATTAACCGCAACATCAACCGTATAGAATTGTTACCGGAAAATATTTCGGAATCAACTTACACCTTGTCCAACGGAAGTTATGCCCAAAAAATTATTGCCGGTATGCCGGTGGGTTCGTTTTTTGGCTTCCACTACGACGGGGTTTATCAAAACATCGAAGACACTTATGCCAAAGACGAAGACGACAGAGTAATGCTTGACTTGGAGGGGGAGCCGATAGTGATGAAAAACGGAACCTTTATTTGTTATCCGGGTGATGCTAAATACCAGGACGTCAATTACGACGGGCTGATCAACGAAAAGGACGTGCTTTATCTGGGCAATTCCATGCCTGTAGTTACCGGTGGCGGAGGTTTTAATGTTAAATACAAGAACCTGAGTTTGATTACTTTCTTCCATTATCGCCTGGGCCAGAAAATAATCAACAAAGCCAGAATGGAAAGCGAAGCCATGTACGGTACCGACAATCAGAGTAAAGCCGTTTTGAGACGTTGGCGTAACGAAGGCGATGACACTTCCATTCCCAGAGCTTTGTGGAAATACGGCCTGAACTATATGGGTTCGGATCGCTTTGTGGAAGATTGTTCTTTTTTGAGACTCAAAACCTTGTCGCTCAGTTACAATCTGCCCAAAGAATATTGCCAAAGGCTCCGGACCAACAGTATCAATTTTTACGTGACCGGCTACGACCTGTTCACCTGGACTAATTACACCGGACAAGACCCCGAAGTAAATCTGCCCAGCAGGATTACCGATCTGGCTATGGATAATTCCCAGACTCCCCGAAGCAAGCGTTATTCATTTGGTATTTCTGTAAACTTCTAAGATCTGCACAATGAAAAGAATTAAGAATATAAGCCTTTTGATAAGCATTGCCTTCCTGTTGTCCTCTTGTAACGAATGGCTGCAGGTTGATCCGCAGAATGAGCAGTTAAGTTATAAATACTGGTCTTCGCAGGAAGATGTGGAAGCCGTGGTCAATTCCGGATATTATATATTGCG
>JAAZGQ010000466.1 GCA_012511135.1 Bacteroidales bacterium
CTTCATCAGCTGAATAATCTATCCATTCACCCAGATAAGCTTCAAAAGGCAATTCAGTGAAATTTTCGCCCAAATCCAACCAGCTTCTGTGAGTCGCATGTACATTTTTATCACCTTGGATATTACTTATTAATGAAGGAGCCGGGGGCGCTGGCTTCAGCATCTTATTCTTGGAAGCAATGGCAATCGCAGAAATAATGGCTTGTCCTGCTTTGACTTCGGGAAAAGAAATCCTGAGCAGGCCTCCTTTAACTTCCACTTCGCTGACCACTTTGTACGCTGCATCGTGCCCGACTTCTGCCCAGATATCCAGATCATCGGCAATGACAAGATCGTTCACAGCGACGTCAAAAATGCGTAAACCTTCACAATCGGCCTGAGTCGAACCCGTACCATGCCAGGGTTCCACAAAATAGAGTTCCACCCGGTAATTACCATCGGAAACCGGAAATACATATTGCAACTTATGCCTGCCATAACGGAAATTGCCAAACAAAGTCCAATCCATTGTTCCCTTAACAGGATCTTTGCTCCTGCGTTGGCTCATGGAATAGGGGTGCATACAGGGAAAATCATCTGTCCACGATTTTGAACCCCAATTAGCCTCATGCTTGCCTAATCTGATATCAGCTAACCATTGTTGTCCATGTATGTCGCTGTAATTTTCACCCCCGCAATTGACTCTGTACAGGTAATGCCAATCTTTTTCAGCCTTTAGTACCGGTTTTTTAGGGTCATAACTGTATAATTTTTCAAAATCCCGCGCCTGAGGCAAATAATCCAGGACAATAAGATCTTCGGCTACCGGCCTGTTGTTTTGATAGCCCACTGCCCTGAGTACATTATAACGAATATCCGGCATATCCCAACTAAAGTGAGTGCCCTTATCTCCATCTCTTTTTTTTCGTCCCAGTGAATAGGATGTCATATCGTTGAAAAGCTCTACTTCGTCACAATTGGAATAAACCTTTATCCTTTTTTTAACACCAGGCTTGGTCCAACGCTCGTTCCAGTTATGTGAAGCAATATAAACCATAGGATCCTCATGAACAGAGACGTAATTTGATTTATACATATAATAGGCATCGGTGGGCTCTTCCCAGATGGTAACTATGCCTTTGTAGTTGATTGGCCCTACCCAATCTGCCGAGCGCGTGGTTTTGAACATGGAAAGCCGGCCGGGATTTTCGTGCGAAGCAAACAACCACAAAAAATGTCCACAGACTTTGTCGCGCACAGTTTCGGCCATACGCAGCTTGCTTTCGAGCAAATCGGCCATACGCTCTTCGCTGTACTTGCCGAATTCCTGAAAATCTCCTTCGGTGTGTTCGTCGAGCTTACGCCATGATCCATATTCTGCGTTCAATAGTTCGTCCTTACGACTCAGTTCCCGGGCATAATTTCCAAGGGAACGCCTGTATGTGCCGGACCAGTTTTTAGCTACATTCCAGTCGACGCCCATTTCCTGGTTGTTTTTCACTTCTTTTTCGTAGGCTCCGTTTGTAATGGTAATAGGCCGTTGTTTGCCTGCGGTAGGATCTAAACTGCGAATAATGTCGGCACATTCCCGGGCAAATTGCTCAGGTAACACGCTTTCGTTTTGTAGATTCCACATTATCACAGAGGGAGAATTGCGCCTTTCTTTTACCCACTGGGCCAGTAAATTTTTGAAATTATCGCGAAATGTAGGACTATCGTACCAAATATGCGATGAAAAGCCCGGCCAAAACAAAATACCGTTTGAGTCCCAAAGCTGATTATACAAGAGGTGGTGAGGGTCGTGCGCATCTCTGAAGGCATTGAAACCCGCATTCTTTATTTGCCTGACCCGGGAACGGATTTGCTCTTCGGTAAAGGCATAGGAACTGCCCGGCATGTTTTCATATTCAGTAATGCCATTGATAAAAACCGCTTTATTATTCAAATAAAAACGAGGATCTCCATCCTGACGGGTCAAAGGGAACGAAATGGTTCTGATTCCAAAAGGAGTGGTCGTTTCGTGCTTGAAGGCATAATTTGCCACATCCTGCAAAGCCTTGTCCTGAGCTCCATTCCCACGTCTGATGGTGGTCTGTATGTGGTACATTTCCGGATTTTCCAGGGACCACAGAGCCGGATTCCTGACGGTATCGCAAATCGACACTATTCTGGTCTCTCCTGCAGCCAGGCTTATGGCTTTTATTTGTTGAAAAATACGGCCACCTAAATTATTGTTGCATCTGGAAACCAATTCAAAATTTTGTTCCACAGCTGAGTAATTTTTAAGCTCAGTATTTACATAAACTACTGCTCTTTCAGGATTGGCGTTTTCATCGTTCCAGACTTGCACACCGAAAGGTTCTACCCGTACCGCTTCGGTAATCTCAAGACTGACCGGCCTGAAAAGGCCTAATGGTTCTGAACCTTCCGAAAACTCGGGTTCACCTGAACAACCTCCACAGACCCAGGGCATGTCTACATCATAGGCTCTATTACAGACTCTGAGTGCAATCAGGTTTTCCTGGCCAGTCTTCAAAGCCGAAGTCACATCCAGAGTCAGAACCGTTCTTCCGCTGGGATAACGTCCAAAATAATGCCCATTCACAAAAATATGCCCGTAGGTCCCAATGCCTTCGAAGCGTAAAAACATACGTTTGTGCGGACCGGGATCTTCTATAAATACCTTTTTGCGATACCAGGCATGCCCATGCAAATTACCGTGCAATATATTGTGATAGCCGTGGTAATCATCCCAGTTATGGGGAAGATTCACTTTTTTCCAGTTGCCGGAATGGAAGTCTGGATTTTCGAAACCTTCAAACTCGGAATTATTTTCACTATAAATGGTTTCCCAATCTGAGTTCAGGTCAATCTTTGTTTTTTGTTTGGCTCTCTCCGGTTCGGGAAATGTCAGCTCAGAACGTCCCAGAGGTTTGGATGTGGCCACCGCAATTCCACGCTGATCGTCTTTATTGACCGCACAATAAAAATGGTACACTATACCTTCGTATTCAAGCAAAAAGGATTTGTGCGCAAATAAATCATCATAGTCTTTGGAAGGCACTATCAGGTCGGGGCCCTTCCAGTCTGTCCAGTTAATCAAATCATAAGAACAGGAAAAGGTATTAAATGCTTTGTAAGGCCTGTCTTTCCAAAAAGCACCAAAATAAAACATCACGTATAAATCACCCATTTTTTGAATGTGCGCATCTCCGGTAATCATTCCGTCCTCGTTGCCAAAGACAGGATTGCCTGGATAACGCTCCCAATGGAGCATATCTTTGGACAAAGCTATTCCGATGCGCTCTGCTTTGACTTTGGTTTCAGGATGATAACCTGCTGCATTGTAAAACATGATAAAAGGCGCCCCCAAGGTTTTCTTTTTATCACGATACACCAGACTTTTATATTGGGTGATGCTTTCAAACCACTGAGCATCTTCATCTTTGGGAGACATCAAAGGCTGTGGAAATGTTTTCCATTCGTGGGCAGTACTAATGTCGCCTTTGGTATATGCCAGACCTATTTGAAGGGTTCCCAGTTCATAACCCGGAGAATTTCCGCCTATGTAGGTTATCCAGTTTTTGCCTTTGTATTTTCCTATCTTATAGGATCCTCCCCAGTCCATATCCTGAAGAGCCATATAACCACCACGCTGATTACTGTCCCAGCTGTCTTCCTGAAAAGAAAGAATACGTCCCAGGCTTTTCCAGTTCAAAAGATCGTCGCTTTCGGCCAGCCAGGTTTCATAACCTCGGCCATCTCTTCCTCCCTGTCCGTCGTAGACCAGATAGGTCATATACCATTTTTTGCCCTTACGATAGACAGTCGGACAGTCCATCTTATGAAAATTATCATCCGGAGCCAGTACTAAACCGTATTTATGGGGTGTTTTTACTTTGTGATAAACATCTTCCATTACCTGCTCAGACACAGGATTGAGATTTGTATTTGCAACAACAGTGAATATTAAAGATACCAACACGAATAGACTCAACATCCTTTTCATAACAGAAGTTTAATCGTTTTAGAAAGAAACAAATTTACTGTTTTACAGCAGATCAGCTACCTAAATCAGCATAAGATTTGCAAATAAAGTCAAACTATTGAATTCTGACAAATGATGTACAAAAATAAAAAGAGGCCTTTTGAAAAAGGCCTCTTTTTATTTTTGTACAGTCTGATTTATTTTAAAACCAACAACTAATCCTGTTTTGCTTCAGTCGACTGTTCATCTTGTGCAGGACTCTGAGAGCCTTCCAATTCTTGTTCGGCAGCTTTATGCTCAGGCGCTTTAGATTCAGTTTTTTCAACTTTGGGTTCAAGCGTTTTGGATGCTGTCTTTTCAGCTTTTTCAGTCTTGGTTTCTGCTGCGGTTTTAGGTTCAGCCTTTTCAGTTTTCACTTCAGCAGTTTTAGTGACTTCCTCGCTTTTCTTTCTGGAAGAACGACGGGTACGGGCTTTTTTATCGACCTTGGTTTTGAGCATATTCTCGTTGAAGTCAACCAATTCAATAAAGCACATCTGAGCATTGTCGCCCAGACGGTAACCGGTTTTAATTATACGGGTGTAGCCACCTGGCCTGTCGGCCACTTTCTGAGAAACTACCTGAAACAATTCCGTGACGGCTTTTTTGTCTTGCAAATATTGAAAAGCCAATCTTCTGGAAGCGGTGGTGTCTTCTTTGGAAAGGGTAATAACGGGTTCAACTTCTTTTCTCAAAGCTTTGGCTTTGGCAGTAGTAGTGAATATCCTTTTGTGCATAATCAGAGAGGTTGCCATATTGGACAACATCGATTTGCGGTGTGCTGTCTTGCGACTCAGGTGATTGAATTTCTTATTGTGTCTCATTGTCTTACTCTTTTTCTAATTTATACTTGGAAATGTCCATAGCAAAAGACAAGTCCATCTTTGACAACAAGTCATCCAGCTCTGTCAAAGATTTCTTACCGAAGTTACGGAATTTCAGTAAATCGGTCTTGTTAAAGGTGACCAGCTGGCCCAGGGTCTCAACGTTGGCTGCCTTAAGGCAATTGAGGGCACGAACAGACAGATCCAGATCAACCAGTTTTGTTTTGAGCAGTTGACGCATACGCAATACTTCTTCATCGAATTCTTCTCCGTTTTCGGACTCGCTCACATCCAATGTGATTTTTTCTTCCGAAAAGAGCATAAAATGATAAATCAATATTTTTGCGGCTTCTTTCAAAGCATCTTTGGGATGAACAGAACCATCTGTAGTAATTTCCAGAACAAGCTTCTCGTAGTCGGTTTTTTGCTCAACGCGATAGTTTTCAATAGAATACTTGACGTTCTTGATTGGAGTATAAATGGAGTCGATGGCAATTACGTTCACGTCGACTTCGCCCAATTCCTGTTCTTCTGCCGGAACGTAGCCTCGTCCTTTGTTTACGCTGAGCTCCATGTTGAAGCTTACGTTTTTTTCCATAGAACAGATTTTCAATTCCGGATTGAGAACTTCAAAAGCGGTAAAAGCTTTGCCCAGATCTCCTGCCTTAAGTTCCTGCGAACCACTGACCGTAAAACTCACCTTTTCAAAGTCAGTATCTTCAACGATTTGTTTAAAACGAACTTGCTTTAGATTCAGAATAATGTTGGTCATGTCTTCCAAAACACCCGGTATGCTTGCAAATTCGTGATCTACACCGTCTATACGCACAGAATTGATGGAATAACCTTCCAGAGATGAGAGCAATATCCGTCTTAGGGAATTGCCGATTGTAATCCCGAAACCGGGCTCAAGGGGACGAAATTCAAATTTTCCGAATTGTTCGTCCGCTTCCAACATAACCACCTTTTCAGGTTTTTGAAATGCTAATATAGCCATAATTACGGTGTTTTATTTAGAATACAATTCTACTATGAGTTGTTCTTTGATATTTTCGGGTATATCTGCTCTTTCGGGAATATGCAGATATTTTCCGGATTTGGAAGCAGCATCAAATTCCAACCATGGATATTTGCTGTGGTTAAAACCGGAAAGGGCGTTATCAATTACTTCGAGTGCTTTGGAACGTTCGCGTACACCAACTACCTGCCCCGGTTTTACGGTACAAGAGGGAATGTTGACTACTTTGCCGTCCAGAGTAATATGACGATGCACAACCAACTGACGGGCAGCATCACGGGTGGGAGCCAGTCCAAGGCGGAATACCAGATTATCCAACCTTGATTCCAGCAACTGGAGCAAAACTTCACCGGTAATCCCCTTAGAGCGGGAAGCTCTTTCGAAGGTGTTGCGGAATTGTCTTTCGAGTACACCATAGGTGTATTTTGTTTTTTGTTTTTCACGCAGCTGTATGCCGTATTCTGAGGTTTTTTTCCGACGGTTGCTGCCGTGCATGCCCGGAGGGTAATTTTTTTTGCTCAACACTTTGTCGGGGCCAAAAATAGCTTCCCCGAATTTGCGCGCAATCTTTGATTTCGGACCAATATATCTTGCCATTGTTTATGTCTTTTATAAATTTATACTCTTCTTTTCTTCGGAGGACGACAACCGTTGTGGGGCAACGGTGTTACATCAATTATTTCGGTAACCTCTATGCCAGCTCCGTGAATAGTACGTACGGCAGATTCTCTTCCGTTTCCGGGTCCTTTGACATATGCCTTGACCTTTCTCAAGCCAAGATCATATGCGACTTTGGCACAATCCTGAGCAGCCATTTGGGCTGCATAAGGGGTGTTTTTCTTCGAACCTCTGAATCCCATTTTACCGGCAGAAGACCAGGATATGATCTGTCCGTTACCGTTGGCCAGGGAGACAATGATATTGTTGAAAGACGAATGGATGTGCACTTGTCCTACAGCGTCAACTTTGACGATTCTTTTTTTAGCTGCAACTGTCTTTTTTGCCATTGTTATTATTATTGATTTGAATAAAATTTATCACTTAGCTGCTTTTTTCTTGTTTGCAACCGTCTTTTTCTTGCCTTTACGTGTACGGGCGTTGTTTTTGGTACTTTGTCCCCGCACGGGTAAACCAATACGATGACGAATTCCGCGGTAACAACCAATATCCATTAAGCGTTTGATGTTCAACTGCACTTCAGAGCGTAAATCACCTTCCACCTTAAAGGATTGACCGATTATTTCGCGAATCGCACCGGCCTGGTCATCAGTCCAGTCCTTGACTTTAATGTCTTTGTCAACACCGGCTTCGGCCAGTATTTTCTGAGCACTGCTGCGTCCGATCCCGAAAATATAGGTCAACGCGATTTCACCCCTTTTGTTTTGCGGCAAATCTACACCAACGATTCTTATAGCCATACTTAATCTTTTATTATATTAAATTTTGAATTACGACTTATCCCTGACGTTGTTTAAACTTCGGGTTTTTTTTGTTTATCACATATAAACGGCCTTTCCTGCGCACGATCTTACAATCGGCACTGCGTTTTTTAATAGATGCTCTGACTTTCATATCCAATTTTATTATTTGTATCTAAATGATATTCTTCCTTTTGTTAAATCGTAGGGTGACATTTCCACCCTAACCTTGTCTCCGGGTAGAATACGAATATAATGCATCCGCATCTTGCCCGAAATATGTGCCGTAATTTCGTGGCCGTTTTCCAATTCCACCCGGAACATTGCATTCGACAATGCTTCGATGATGGTTCCGTCCTGTTCTATTGCAGCTTGTTTTGCCATATATTATACTTTCGATTTAAATGAAACGATCTCCTATAACTTCTTTAATATAATCAAACGAAGACAATATTTCGGCTTTTCCCTTGCGTATAGCCACAGTGTGTTCGTAATGTGCTGATGGTTTACGATCTGTAGTGCGCACTGTCCAACCGTCGTTTTCGATCACTATGCCGCGTTTGCCCATATTGATCATAGGCTCAATGGCTATAACCATCCCTGTTTTTAAGAGAGGGCCAGCTCCTTTTTTGCCTACATTGGACACTTCCGGTTCTTCGTGCAAATTTCTACCTACACCATGTCCAACCCTTTCGCGAACCACAGTATATCCTCTGGTCTGGCAATGCTGCTGAACAGCGTAGCCGATGTTTCCCAGTCTGCTGCCGGCAACGGCCTGCTCTATAC
The DNA here is from genome assembly GCA_012511135.1 of Bacteroidales bacterium. Classification (GTDB taxonomy): domain Bacteria; phylum Bacteroidota; class Bacteroidia; order Bacteroidales; family UBA1402; genus UBA1402. The sequence goes on from JAAZGQ010000466.1 coordinate 8,053, forward strand.
CCAAATACAGAGCCTCTTTGGTTGTTTTCATCAAGTTTCGTAATTCCTCACGCACTTCTCCAACACAAAAAG
>JAAZGQ010000467.1 GCA_012511135.1 Bacteroidales bacterium
GCCTAGAGGCAAGAAATTATCTTTTTTGCAGCAGTCCTTTTGCGATTAAGCAAAAAACCGTACATTTGCAGCTCAAAACGATTCGTTAGCTCAGTTGGTTCAGAGCACTTGCTTGACAGGCAAGGGGTCGGTGGTTCGAGCCCACTACGAATCACAGGGGGAGGCTTTAAATGGCCTCCTTTTTTTGTTGTTGAACACCGGATGTACCCTACAATCCTCAAGCAGCATACGAGTTAGTAAGAAGGCAATTGATTGAACGCGTATAACATGGCATATAGAAAGACGCTTATTTAATGAACTTCAAGTTTTCCACAAGATCATTTACATAAATTTTGCCCATATCGGCGGTTTTGTACCAGCCGGGTTTGCCGGGCATGTTGTCGTAGATGGCACGGCCGTTGATCTTCAGGCCTTCGAAAGTGATGTTCTTTACCAGGCGTTGCTCGTTGTAGCCAAGGATCAGTGACATGTTGGGTTCGGGGCCGTAGTAGCGGATGCTCCGGAAAAGAATGTTTTCTACTCCGCGACCCGGTGCAGCACAATATTTTTGATTGTAGCCGACTTTGACTTGAAGAATGCTGCCCTGGAGGACGCCTTCAATTCGGATGTTATCGAAGATGACGTTGCGCACCAGATTGTTGTCTCCACAGTTGATGGCCAGGCAGCCCTGGTAGTCAAGCTGGGGCTCGGCCTGACAGAGTATGTCGATGTTCTCGTAGCGCAGATTTACTATGCTGTCCATTTGCCGCGCATCGCCATGAATACCGATAAAAATGGGGTGGGCGACGTCTGCCCAGAGCGTGGAGTTCTTCATGCACACGTTGTTTACAGAACCGCTAAAGCCCTTGCGTGTAGCGTAGGCGGTGGTGCAATCGTCGGAGTTGCGGCAGAACACACGGTCGTAGGTCACGTTGCTCGAGGCAAACACATTGAGCCCGTCACCCCAGGCCGGATGGGATATGCTTTTGACGTTGTGCAGCATTACACCATCGCTTCCACCCACGGGGCAAGTGTTGAGAATGAGCCCGTCGATGAGCACGTTCTTGCTTCTGTACACATGACAGCCCTCGTATCCGCGGGGCGGACGGGCGATGCCACGGCCCAGGATGCTGACATTTTCGGCATCGTCAATGGCGAAAGTTCCTTTGAAATAAGATCCGCCGGCCAGATAAAGCGTTGTATTCGACTTCAGATAGATGGTGTCTGCCTGGTCGTAATAGCCCGGGGGATAATAAATAAAGTCCCGACCCTGCCGCCTGGCCTCCTTCCTGGCTTCTGTTGAGCTTTGTACAGGTTTGGAAGTAAAGAGCAACAGGTTGTTTGTGAGATCTCCGTCAAATTCTATACTTAGATTCTCGGGCTGGAACAGCATAAACTGCAGTGTAGAATCGTTCTGCCGGTTGGCAATCACTCCCCGGTAAGCGGGCCGGATTTTTACAGTCTTGAATTGCTTGTTTTTGCAGACCACGCGCACAAAAACATCACCGCTAAAGTCGAACATGGCGTAGGAAATCTCGCTCTGGCGATGCTTGCCCTCTGCCACGGGAGCATTCACTCTGGCCATGTAAGTGTCTATCCGAGTCCATTCTTTGCTCCCGCGAGGCTGGATGTACAGCTCGTAGTCCTGCTTAAGGGGAGCTCCCCGGGGAGCGGCATAAGTAAAGACCTGATGCAGCTTTTGGTAGTCCTTTATTTTTATTTTGCGTTTGCCGGCCAGCACTTCGAGCGCCATGGCAGTATAGGGCATTTTGAGGCCTTTGCGTCCCACATAGTGGTCGTAAGGCAGCTGGTAAATGTTCCAAAGTTTTCCGCGAGACATAGCTCCGGGCGAAGTCCAGTCGTTGTACAGGCCTGTGCAGTCGGTCCATGTGCTAAAAGGGACCTCGTAGCCCAAATTGTATTTGGCCGTGTATTCAAATCCTTTCAGCAAGCGGTTATCGAATGCGCCCCAGAGGTCGTCGCCCTGTCCCCTGGCCATCTCGCAAGTCTGTGCAAGGGCTTCGAGCCCGAGCTGAACATGAGCCTGGTCGCGTCCTGTCTCCTGACTCTGGCCCAGTTCGTTTATATAGCGCGGCAAAGAACCATTGTCGTTGGCGTGATAGAAATAATCCAGGGCGGCAGCATACAGCAGGCTGTCTTCAAGATATATGGCTGCTGCCATGCGCATACGGTTTACGATGGCTCCCCAGTTGCCGTTGGCGTAGGGAGAATCTGCTTCGAACTTATCCAGTACAGCTAACCACACCGTTCGCAGCATCTTGTCCCATTCTTCTGTCTTGTACTCCCGCAGCAATGTCATGGCGCGAACCAGGTCATAGCCCTGAATGGTACAGAGCGGAGCATCGTGGCCATCGATGCGCTGCAGTGTGCGGGCGTAGGCATGGATGATTTCCAGGGCTTTGTCCTTGTCGCCCGCAAGAGCACATTCGTAGGCCATCTTCATGTCCTGTTCGCTGCCGTTTTTGGATGACCGGAACTCTCCGTCACGAGCCACAACCCGGTAGGGGCCGGCCATTTTGTAATCAGACTGAGCAAGGATAGTTGTGCCAAAAGACAGCGCAACGAAGCTGAGCATGGCGATAATGGCGCTTTTCATTTTTGTCGGTGGATTGTTATTTGACTAAATACTTCTTTCCGTTCTGAATATAGATACCTTTGGAGGGAAGCGGAACTTTTCTGCCCATCAGATCGTATATTTCGTTTGAAGGCTGCCTGGCGGATCCGGAATAAGGATTTTTTGTGATAGCCGTGGATGCCTCTCCCTTGTAGCTGAGTGTGAAATTATCAAACACCAGCCAGGTGCTGCCGTCCGAGGGTTCTTTGATGCCCAGGCTGAGGCTGCCCTCACTGAGGCGTATGTCAACAGAGAGTTTGCCGTAGTCGGGATTGGCCGCCATTTTGTTGCGTTCGGCGTCGAAGTTGCTGCCTGCGCAGCTTTGTGTCACCAAATCCTGACTGCTTTCTGTACCCGAGCTGGCATATAGATAGCCCGTGTTCTGCCCTTCGCCGTTGGCCATCTGACAAGTCAGCGTATAATCACCCTGTGGCAGGCCGTTGATGGTCTGAGAAATAACGAAGCCGGTAGAATGCCATACTTCGGCGGCGCCGTTGTATCGCTGGTTGCCCCAGCTGCCACTGAGTGTCCATCCGTATCCGTTGCCGGCGCCAAAGGACGGATTGACCATAAGCCTTGTGGCTTCTTTGGGTTGACCGGCACTTGCGCCTGCCAAATAGTCGGCATGGAAACGGGTTTTTGGAATGGCAAAAATTTGAAGCTTAGCTATGTCTCCGCCTGTCTTGTTGCAGGCAAGTTCCTCGCCGTCGCGGTAGCCGTTGGCCGTCGTCCAGAGTCCCAAAAAGTTCCCCGGATACCTGCCGTTCTCCACTGTCCAGCAAGCGTCGGTATAGGCCAGCAACAAACGGGTCCACTCGCAGGGCCAGGCTTGGTCATTGGTACGCAGCTGATCGGGGCGATCCATCTCGGTTTGCAGCAGCAGTCCGTCGTAGTCGATGTTGCGCAGGCAACAGGCGTTGTCGTAGGGCTCGATGCAGAACACTTTCGAGGCGTCGGTCAGCGGATCGGCGGGGGTCTGGAAAAACAAGGCCTTGTTGCCGTTCAACGGAGCGTTTTTGAGTCCGATAAGTAAATCGGCCTCGTCGCTGGCCAGTACAAAATAGCAATCGGGGGCCAGCATGGTCAGTTCGTCGGCCGAGGAGACCAGCGAATATCCCTTTGCGGTGGTCAGCAGTTCGTAATAGGAATGGGCGGCTTCTTTTACGTAGATTTGATAGTTGTAGCTGATGTCCTGATAGCTGGCGCTCACCAAGGTGTCCCGGACGACACTGTCGAGCATGTAAGTGCTGCCCCTGCTGCCATCCTGCCAAAGGATATTTTCGGGATTGCCTGTGGCGGGAATGACGAGTTGCAGGCTCAGGGAGCTGCCGCTGAGCACCCGGGCTTCTTTGCCTTCGGACCGGGCACCGCCCTGGATGATGTATTGCTGCGCCAGGTCTACGCTCAGGGAGAAGCGGCGCTGGTTGACATAGCCGCCCTGATTTATGTACTGGCAGGTGTAAGTACGGTCGGAGGTGATGGCAGGCACAGCGATGAGGCTGTTGCCCTTGCTGCCGTTGTCCCAGTAGTAGTCGTTGGTCCAGCCCGTGGAGTTGCCCATGTAGAGAAGGAGGCTGTTGCCGTAAAGAATATGAGCCGTAGTGTCCTGATAGACGACTTCGTTGATGGTGATTTCGGGGCTGGTCAGGTCGGGCTGACAGTCGCCGGCCACGGCGATGGCAAAGGCCTGCTCGCTTTGGGCTCCATTGGCGGCGGTGTAGCTGACCCGGTAAATGTAGCTGCGGTCGGCTTTTACGCTGAGCTCCCTGGTCGTATCGCCCGTGTTCCATTGCCAGCGGCCCTGATTCTGAATGCTGCCGGGAAGCCGGGGAATTAGCCTGATGTCGGCCCCGTCGGCGGGAACTGCCTTGGTACTGCAAATCTCGTATTTGTATTTCAGTCCGCCCAGGTTGGTCTGGTTCTTCAAAGTGTCGCCTTTGTAGACGATGTCGCCGCTGAGCACGACGGCTACCTGGCTTGAGTCAATTTTGGGCCGGCAGCTGGTGAGCGTCGAAAAGCCCAGGTGGTCGAAGCCGCCCGAGGTCTGGCCGTAGTTGCCGCCACCCATGTCGATGCCCACGGCAGCTCTGGCTTTTTCGGCATATTGCAGCCGGACACCGCGAATGCCCTCGTAATAAGCCATGATGCGATCCCAGTAGGGGCGATGCTGGCCTATGCCCCCTTCGTTGGGTGCCGGCTGTGCCCAGCCGGCACCCAGGGTCCCGCGGCAATCGGCATAATTGTAAGTAATCCAGGGCAGCGATGAGCCACTGACGCCGCCAAAGTTCAGGGCAGCCACATGCTCAATGCCTGCGGCAAGGCGGTCGTCCATATAAGCAAACAAATCGTCCCCCTGGTTGTAGCCTACCTGACAAATGTCAACGGCCAGCCCGAGAGCCATCAGGGAATGGCCCTGATCGCGTCCGCTCTCCTGCATCTGTCCCAGGTAGCCAAAAGGACCACGTTCGTCAGGCAGCACAACAGGCACCAGATTTCCGATAAACTCGTTGCAGCCGTCGTTCAGGAGAACCGTGTTATTGGAACGGTCTTTGAAGCTGCCCACATGATCGTACTTATAGAACGAAACGCCCTGATTGTAAATGTGGACATCGTCGCAGAGGATGCCGATAGACATCAGACAAAGCACATTGCACAGTCCCCAGTTGCTCCAGTAGTGGCCGGGACGCTGGCCCAGATTGGCATAACGCAGATTGAGCCAGGTGTCGTGACGGCGACGGACAAAGTCGACCGCCACCGGGTACCAGGTTTTCATCATATAACGCTTGAACTCCTCGAAGTCCTCGCGACTCCAGCCTTCGTAATCGCGCATAAGTTCGGCTGCCTGCGCCAGCTGATAACCATAGATACCCGAGGCCAGCGACATATTGCTGTCGCCGCTCACGTATTTGTTGCCCCTGGCCCAGGCCATCAGGATGCGTACGGCTGCATCGGCGTTGGCCGTGGTTGCGCCAATCTTCCAGCGCAGGGCATTCTGGTAGGCCATAGCTGCACCTCTGGCTACGTTCATGTAGTTCTGGGTGCCCGTACCTCCCCGGAATATGGTTTCTACAGGCCAGGTGGCAATCGAAGCCTGAGCGTATTCATTGGCACAGAGTTTTTGCCAGGCCTGCGTGATGTTTGTGTCACCATCGGCTAAGGCCTTTTTGATGCGGGCAAAGTCTTGGTCGGTATGCAAACCTCCGGGATGACGGAAGCCCTGCGTGCCAGCCTCAAAATGAGTAGGGGCATGCAAAGCAAAGCCCCTGGAATCCTGAGCCTGCTTCAAGGTGTTTTGCAGGCTTTCGACCCGGCTGTCTATGACTGCCTGGGCTATTTTGCCGGCATGGTATTCTTCTTGCGCAATGGTCACGATATCCTGCAGTTCTGTCAGGGCATTGGGAGCGTAGTCCTCAGCGACAGCGCTGCTCAGGAAAGTCTTGCATTCCCCGAGCGCTGTAGCCAATGTTGTAAAATCACCGGGCGTTCCGTATTTATATTCATATTCAAGATCGCTTGTTTTGTCTGCAAGTTCATTGACCTGCTCTGCAGACAAGGCTTCACTGTAGAGGCAGAAGTCCGTAACCAGGGTCTGTTTCAGAAAGCTGTCGCCCGAGAACGGTGCACGGCCCAGCCAGCAGTACAAGGGTTTACTTGCGGCAAACAGCAGGCTGTTTTTTGGCATATCTGCCATTGTGCCCTTTAGTACTCCATCAATATAGAGCTTGCCGGTGTTGCCCTGTTGGCTGTAGGCTACATGAATCCACTTTGCCCTGGCCGAAGGGGCGTCCACACTGTAACCGCTTTCATTCTGATATCCCCCTGTACTCGAAGCAATGCGCTGAGCATTCAGACGATAAGCGGAATAAATGCCGGAAGTAGCTCCGCAGGCTGCAGATGTGGAAAAGCTCCAGAGGAAATAACCGTTGCCCGAGAGCGAAGCCTCAGCGTCCACGCGATAATAAACGGAGAGGGTGTAATCGTCCTGTGCGGCAAAGGCCTTGCCGGCTGTTGCAGTCATATTCAGGTGGCCCATGCTGTTGCCCAGATTGAGCACGCTGTACTTGCCCATTGCTTCCACTGTGGCCCCGCCGGCAAGGCTTGCATCTGCTCCCGAGACCGACAGATCCCTGACCGTCGTTCCCGAAACCGAAGAGAAGTCGTAACGAAGCACAATATTGTCCTGAGAGCTGATCTGCAGACTTGTAAACAATGTTAGTAAAAAAACGAAAGCCCATTTTCTCATAATACTTTTTTTTAGCGCTCAGCGCTGTATTGAATACAAAGAAAATAAAATTTATCTTAGATATTGCTTACTTTAGCAGTCAAAACCTCCCCGGTATGAAAAACTCTTTTAAAATTTTCAGTTTTCTGGTCTTGCTCCTGCTGCCTGGCGTGGCAAGTCTCAGTGCCCAAAACCCTGTCATCCAAACTAATTTTACGGCCGATCCTGCGCCTATGGTGTACAAGGACAGGGTGTATCTTTACACTTCGCACGACGCAGATTCCACTGTGAACAATTTCTTTAGCATGTACGAATGGCGCTGTTATTCATCGGGCGATATGCTTAACTGGACAGATCATGGTGCCGTAGCCTCTTTGAAAAATTTTGAATGGATGGACAAAACCAATGGTGCATGGGCTCCACAGTGTATAGAGCGAAACGGGAAGTTTTATCTGTATGTTCCCATTCATGGCGAAGGTATTGCAGTTTTGGTGTCCGATTCTCCCACCGGCCCCTTCAGCGATCCCATCGGGAAACGCCTTGTCGAAAGCGATCATTTATGGCAGGACATTGACCCGACAGTGGCCATAGACGGCGATGGGCAGGCCTATTTATATTGGGGAAATCCGGCATTGTGGTACGTTAAATTAAATAAGGATATGGTTTCGTACGACCTTAGTATAGGAGAGAAGGGGATTGTTGCTGTCGAAATGAGCACCGAAGCTTTTGGTTCCAAAAAAGGCCCCGGTGGCAAAGCGGGTAGCACTTATACCGAAGGCCCCTGGTTCTACAAACGGAACAACATGTATTATATGGTTTATGCCGCCTGCGGAATTCCCGAGTACATTGCCTATTCCACTTCACCATCGGCCGAAGGGCCCTGGACCTACCGGGGCATTATTATGGAACGGGCCGAAAACCTGGCTTTTACCAATCATGCAGGCATCATCGACTTTAAAGGGAATTCCTATTTTTTTTACCACGATCAGGATTTGTCCAAAGGCCAGGGCTTTAAGCGCTCGGTGAGTATTGAAGAATTCAGTTATAATCCAGACGGAAGCATTCCGCTCATTATTCCAACCAAAGAGGGCGTAAAACAAGGCCTGTCCGTTTTGAAGCCCTTCAAAAAGATCGAAGCCGAAACCATGGCCTGGAGCCGGGGCTTAAAAACCAGGGGCAACAGCCAGACAGGGGTGTATGTTACCGAAATTAACGACGGCGATTACCTGAAGCTGCGTAGTGTCGGTTTTGGCAAAGGCGCTAAGCTGTTTCAGGCTACTGTGGCTTCTGATGCAGAAGGCGGCCGGATTGAAATCAGGCTGGACCATCCCGATGGTGAACTTATTGGTACACTCGACGTGCCCAATACCGGGGGTTGGCAACATTGGAAAACAGCAAGCTGCGAATTGAAAAAAACAAAAGGCATTCACGACCTCTGTTTTGTATTCAGGGGCGGCCGGGGAGCATTGTTCAACTTTGACTGCTGGAACTTCAAGCGCAGGTAAAGCCGGGGGAATGGTCGCTTAATACAGGCGCTCCCCGGGACCCGGCGGCATTGAGCGGAGGATTGGGCGGTGTTGACTGGAGGATTGGGCCGTTGACCGGAGGGCCGGGCGGCCTTGATTAGAATTTTGCCGGTATCGCGGAGTTTTGATTGAAAACAAGCCCAAAAAGCTGAATGGCATAAAAATTACTGATTGAAACAGAATATATTTAGTACTAATGTTCATTTTTTTTTTAGTTTTGTCAGATCATAATACCTGATAAACAGAATCGTCGTTGCTGAAATAAATTACATTCGCTGAAAATTAATTGCAATCGCTGAAATAAGAGGAAGCATTTTCCTGCCTGAGGATTTTTTAAAATGAAAAGGATCAAGTTCGAATATAAAATCACCCTGGCCTATCTGTTGGTAGGAAGCTTCTGGATTATATTTTCGGACAAAATACTGAGTTTGTTTGTCGAAGACACTTCTATAACTCAGGCTCAAACTTTCAAGGGCTGGTTTTATGTTACAGTGACGGCTCTGCTCTTTTATTTTTTCATCAAAAAGCATTTAACCAAGTTGCGGGAGGCCGAAAAAATTCTGGCCAATCACAAAAGAATGCTCGAAACCACTGTGAGAGAAAAAACTCACGATCTTGAATTTGCCAACAAGATGCTGAACGCCACCAACCAGTTGGTAAACAGCAGAAACAAAGAATTAAAAACCAGTCTGGAAAATTTGCGCAAAACACAGCAACAATTGATACAGGCCGAAAAAATGGCCTCTTTGGGTGTGTTAACCGCAGGCGTAGCCCACGAAATAAACAATCCCCTCAATTACATTATGGGAGCCTATGTAGGGCTGCAAAGGAATTACGAGACAGATTCCTTTGCGGAAAACAAGGAACAGGTGGCTTTTTTCCTGGACGCCTTAAAAACCGGCATCGAACGATCTACCTCCATAGTGCAGGGTTTGAACAAGTTCAATCACAACAGCGATTCCTTCGACGAAGAATGCAATCTCCACGAAATCATCGATAATTGCCTCAGAATACTGCAATACCAGCTGCGCCCCGAAATCAAACTGAACAAAAGCTTTTACAAAAAAGACATACTGATCAAAGGGAATACGGGAGGCCTGCATCAGGTGTTTACCAATGTGTTGATCAACGCCATTCAGGCCATAAGTGCTCAGGGGAGCATCAGCATTACTACCCGCAAGTCCAGGGGCAAAGCACTGGTTGAAATCGCAGACACCGGCCTGGGCATCAATCCTGAACATATTAAAAGAATAACCGAACCCTTTTTTACAACCAAAAATCCGGGCCAGGGCACCGGCCTGGGCTTGTCCATAGCCTATACCATCATCAAAGAACACAAGGCCGAAATGGATTTTCAGTCAGAGTTGGGAAAAGGAACCACAGTGACAATCTCTCTGCCTTTAAAGTAAATACCATGAGTCCCAGAATGAAAATTATTTATGTTGACGACGAATCTATGAATGTGCAGTTGTTTCAGCTTATTTTCAAAGCCCGTTACGAAGTCGTGACCGGCAGTAGCGGTGCAGAAGCTTTAGACTTGCTCGAAAAACATCCCGATACGCAGGTTGTTATCAGCGACATGAAAATGCCCGGCATGAACGGCCTGGAATTTATCGCCCGGGCCAAACAAAAATACTCCGACAAAAAATACTACCTGCTCACCGGTTTCGAAATCGGCCCCGAAATTCAGGCAGCCATCGAATCCGGCTTGATTCTGAATTGCTTCCAAAAACCCTTCAATTTGAAGGAGATCGAAGATTGCATAAA
>JAAZGQ010000468.1 GCA_012511135.1 Bacteroidales bacterium
CAGCAACAATGATATAAATAAAGAGCTTATCCACCCATTTCTCCGGAACTTTCTCTGCTTTAAACATTTTTGTGGTTATCAGCAAGCCAAAATAAAAGCCCAAAGCAAACAACAAACCATACCAGCGTACCTCCTTGCCAAACAAATTGAAAAGCTGAGGCGAAAAAGTCCAGGTAACAGCATCCAATATTCCCATTTTTCTTTTTTTTTGAGTGCTCAAAGATAGCGTTTAGCGAGAGCAAAAGCAAAAATTTATTTTTGCTTTTGCCGAGCGTAGCTATCTTCCCGAGCGTAGCCCGAAAAGTAGCGTTTAGCGAAGAGGGCGCAGCCCGAAATCGGACAAACAAAATAATTACCAAAACTTTCAAACCCTAACTCTTTGATTTGTATACTGAAGCCAGTAATGCCCTGTTAAACCATATTGAAAATAATAAGCCTCTTTTCTAAATGAAAAGACAGGAAAAGATATGGGAAATTAAACGGATTTAATAGAATAATTCTCAAAAATCAGGCAAAAAGGTAAATAAAAGGTAGATATAAGAAAAATGTTGTTTTTATATTTGCAGCGTTTCGTTGTCCTTATGTTTTAAGAAATCTCTGATACCATAAAAACACCTAATATGCTCAAACGACTCAGCCTATTACTAAGCCTGACAAGCAGCCTTATAATGTATGTGCCGGCCTCTTCTTCTGCCGGCGGAAAGGATTCGGTCTTTCTTGAGGGCTCTCTATTGTACAATTTGGAGTTGTTCGTGTAGCCTTCCCTAAAAATAGGACAGTTCTAAATTAGACAAAATGTCTTACTTTGCAAAAGGAACTGAACTATGAAAAAGAAAGCTCACAGCGAGAGTCAGATGGTGTCAGCCGTCAAAGAGCTCGAAAGCGGTGTATCCGCAGATGCAGTGGCAAGGGGCCACGGTATATCAAAAGCAACCCTGTACAACTGGAAGTCCAAGTACAGCGGGATGGAAGTCAGCCAGGTGAAACGGCTCAAGGAGTTGGAGGAAGAGAATCGCAAACTCAAGCAGATGTATGCGGATCTTGCCCTTGACAACAGGATACTGAAGGAGGTCATCGAAAAAAAACTCTAGAGCCCGAGATTAAAAAAGAGTTGGCATCAGAAATCACTGAAGAATACGACATAAGCATCTCTCGGGCGTGCAAACTGGTAAATATCCATAGGTCGTATTTCTATTATGAGGAGAAAAAGGATGACAGCCAAGTAGAAGATGCCATCCGTCAGGCAGCCGCGTTCGGAGATGGCTTTTGGTTGATTTATAAAGTGCTCCGAAAGTCAGGCAAGATGTGGAACCACAAGAAAGTGTATCGCGTGTATAAGGCTATGCATTATGAGAAGCGTTCAAAGTTGAAGAAACGTCTGCCTGCAAGAGTGAAGAACCCGCTGGAAGCACCGGAAGAGCCCAACACAACGTGGTCGTTGGACTTTGTCAGTGATGCTGTGGAGTGTGGACGCAAGTTCAGGGTGCTGAACATAATAGACGACTGTGACAGGTTGGCCATTGCTCAAGAAATATCCATGTCAATGCCAGCTAAAAGAGTAATAAAGATCCTTGAGAAGGTGATATGGCTGAACGGTAAACCCAAGAATATCAGGTGCGACAACGGGCCAGAATTCATTGCTACTGATTTTCAGAACTGGTGCAAGGGCAACGAGATAAACATTTTGTTCACGCAACCAGGGTGTCCAACTCAAAACAGTTATATTGAACGATTCAACGGAAGCTATCGCAGAGCAGTTCTAAATGCCTATATTTTTAGGAATCTGAACGAGGCTCGGGAACAGACTGAAATATGGCGGACGTATTACAACGAGAAGCGACCTCATGAATCACTGGATAATATGACGCCGATAGAATACAGAATGAATAAAGCGGTATGATTGATGTTCAGAGATGCAAAGATAGGGTCGCTGTCGCAGTCTGTTAAGGCTGATACAAGCGCCTTTGGCGGCCTTGACAGAATGCGTCATCAACCGCTTATAGAACATATCTGAAATCAATCAGAAATTGAAATAAATTTTGAGATAAAACTAAAAAACGTTTACTTCACAGTCTAATCTCAGACTGTCCTAAAAAGGGGTAGCTCACACCTGCTGGTGGTTTATATTGGCTGAGCAATCTAACTGAGGGTAAAGAAGAGAGAATTTTTACTTATACTTAAGAGTTTGGATTAATTTTTTGGTAATATTTGTTAATGTATGGATTGTGAAATATGGATTCATTCTTTCATTTGCAAAACCCATTAAAAAATGATTAAAAATAACCGTATTCCGCTACGTTTTTATTGTATATTATATATGATTATAATATCAGGTTTTGCTATTAGTCAAGATAGCGTATCTGTAAA
>JAAZGQ010000469.1 GCA_012511135.1 Bacteroidales bacterium
CAACCGGGAAGCCGTAGATCTTTGGGTCGCTTATTTCAAGCCTTTCAAACAAGGAGACTATATGCCCGCTCCCCGTCTGGAGACCGATGCCAGTGCCAATCAATACGGCCAGGCGGATATCAAAATTGCCAACGCCATGGAGATAGAGAACCTGCCGGCAGTGAATGTGCATCAGTATCGTTTCGAAGCCGGCGAGCACGACCTGAACCTAGGCAAAGGCCTTTGCCTGGTGCTGGGTTTCTCCAAAGCTGAAGCAGCCTTTAGCACGAGAGACGCCGGTTTTATGGAAAAGACAGCTATTGACTGGTTGTTTTATTGATACCATCCTTTAGACATTATATTGTACGTCCTATGAATACCAAAAACCTTTTACAGTTCGCTTTTATACTCTTGCTATGTGGAAGTGTAACAAGCGCTTCAGCTTTTAAGAAAAAAAACACAACAGTCGGTTTTGATCCTCTCCAAACTGCCGAATTATATCTATCAGGCCAAGGCCCGGACGATGCTGTTGAATGGGATTTTATGTGTACTGATGGTCGAAACAGTGGCGCCTGGACCAAAATCAAGGTTCCTTCCTGCTGGGAACTGCAGGGCTTTGGCACTTATCAGTACGGCATGCCTTTTTACGGCAAAGCCAACCCTCCGGGCATAGCCAACGAAAAAGGTTTGTACAAAACCCGGTTCAAATTGCCGGCCGAATGGGAAGGCCGGATAATACGCCTTGTTTTTGAAGGGGTGATGACCGACTGTTCGGTCAATATCAACGGAAGGCGTGCCATTAAACTGCATCAGGGAGCCTTTTACCGTTTTTTTGCAGATGTGAGCGACCGGGTCTTTTTCGGAGACAAAGAAAATCTGTTGGAAGTCACTGTAAGCAAAGAGTCCGCAAACAGCAGCGTGAATCTGGCTGAACGCAGGGCTGACTATTGGAATTTCGGAGGCATTTTCCGTCCGGTCTTTATACAATCCCTGCCTGCACAAAGCATTGACCGTACAGCTATTGATGCCAAAGCCGACGGCTCATTTTACGCCGAAGTATTTCTGAGCACTGCTCTGGATGGAGCATACAGTGTCGAAGCACAATTAAGCGACCGGGAAGGTAAAAACATTGGCAAAGCCCTGAAAGCCGAATTGCGGCCGGGTTCAGACAAGATCATTGTCAGAGGGCAATTCAGGGACGTAAAATCATGGACGGCCGAAACTCCCCACTTATACGATGTACAATTCAGCCTGCTCAAAGACAGGAATGCAGTTCATATTGTGAAAGAACAACGAATCGGATTCAGGACCATCGAGGTCAAGGAGGGCGACGGTTTATACATCAATGGTCAAAAAGTAATGATCAGGGGCGTTAATCGCCACAGTTTCCGGCCCGAAACCGGCAGAACCCTGAGCAAAGAAGACAATTACAAAGATGTGCAGCTCATGCGCGAGATGAACCTGAACGCTGTCCGCTTGTCGCATTATCCTCCCGACCCCGTTTTTTTGGAAGCCTGCGATGAGCTGGGACTTTACGTAATGAATGAACTCGGTGGCTGGCACGGCAAGTACGACACCGAGGTGGGAAAACAACTGGTGAAGGAAATGATTACCCGTGACCTGAACCATCCGAGCATCATCTGGAGGTCCAACGGCAACGAAGGAGGCTGGAATACTGAGCTCGACAGCGAATTCCATCCCTGGGATCCGCAAAAACGCCCGGTACTTCATCCTCAGGGCAATTTTGGCGGCTTCGAAACCATGCATTACCGCTCCTACGGCGAATCGCAGGAATACATGCGTAAACCGGAAATTTTTATGCCCACCGAAATCTTACACGGCCTTTACGACGGCGGACACGGTGCCGGACTTTGGGATTACTGGGAAATGATGCGCAAACATCCCCGATGTGCCGGGGCTTTTCTTTGGGTGTTTGCCGACGAGGGCGTAATGCGCACCGACCAAAACGGCCGCATAGACAATGTGGGCAACTACGGCGCTGACGGCATCGTAGGGCCTCATCACGAAAAAGAAGGCAGCTTCTTTACTGTTCGCGAAGTTTGGAGTCCTGTTCAAATAAAAGCCGAAGGCCAAACAAGCGCTTGCACTGACAGAACAGAAGCTCTCAGACAAGACCAAAACAGCTTTATAGCCGATCCGGAGACCTTCGGTGGAAAATTCAAAATAGAAAATCGCTACGATTTTATTTCCCTGCAGGATTGCCGCATAAAATGGTCGCTGGCCAATTTTTCCAAACCGGACGACAAAAACGACAGACACGAAATTATAAACCAGGGCGAACAAGCAGGCCCAAAGCTTGCACCTCACCAAAGCGGCGAGCTTCAACTTACGCTGCCGGCCAATTGGAAAGAAGCCGATGTCCTGTATGTCAGCATCATCAATCCCAGGGGCGAAGAAATCTACACCTGGGGCTGGTACTGGAAAAGCGATCAGGACTATATCAGTGCTGCTCTGCCTGAACAATCAAAAGCTGCCTCCGCTAAATTATCACAAAGTCGTGAAGGGGATTTCCTGATTCTGGAATCGGGAGCTACGCGTTTGAAATTCGACACAAAAACTGCTTACCTGACTGAAATCAGCAAAGGAGACAAGAAAGTTTCTCTTTCTAACGGACCGCGTTTTATTGCCGCCCGTCGAGGCGACCGCTCTATGGATGTCTATTATAACCACGACGACAAAACGGCCAGAAGCAAGGAAAGAATCTACAATGATATTTCAGGAAGCTCCACTTTGACCAGTTTCAGAGTAGAGGAGCATGAAGATAAAATTGTGTTCGAAGCAGACTATTTTGGGAATCTGAATAAAGTTTGCTGGACCATCACCGATCAGGAAGAAATCACTGTTGATTACGAATACCAATACGAAGGAGTGGTAGAACTGGCAGGCATCTGTTTTGACTATCCTGAAGAGCAAATGCAGGGTCTGCGCTTTTTGGGCAAAGGTCCTTACCGGGTCTGGCAAAACCGTATGCACGGCACCCTCTTTGATGTATGGGACAAAGAATACAACGATCCCATCCCCGGTGAAAGCTTTATTTATCCCGAATTCAAAGGCTATTACAACGACTGGAAATGGGTGGATTTTCAAACCACGGAAGCCCGGCTCTGGCTGGGCAACGGAACAGCGGGAAGCTACCTGGGCGTTTATACACCCAGAGACGGACGCGATGCCTTGCTCTACACCATTCCTCAAAGTGGCATCGCCGTGCTGGATGTCATTCCCGGTGTACGGAACAAAGTCAATTCGACCGATCTGGTTGGCCCCTCCTCTCAGGCTAAATGGCTGAGCGGACCACAAAAAGGCAGCCTGCAGATTCAGGTCAGATAAGACAGTATGATGCACATCCGGCTTTGGGGCCGGCAAAAAAAGCTGTACATTTGAAGCAAACATAAAGACTATATGACTTTCAGCAAGAATCCCGCTTTCAGCAACGAAATGTTACCGGTGGAAATCGTTTTTCATCCCTCCTGGTGGCATAAGCATTGCGGCATCAGCTTTGACGAAGACTTCTTTTACCATCCGCTCAAAAGAGTAGAATCAGAACGCCGCATGGAAAAAGAATTGTATGAACGTTTCGGCCAATACGGACTGGGAAGCGATCACGACAAAGACCTGCCGCAGATCGGTGCCGTACACAACGCAGCCGGCTATTTACTATCGGAAATGCTGGGCTGTGAAATTCGCTTCTTTGACGACAGCGCCCCCCAGGTCATTCCAGCTCAAAGAACAGATCTGAGTATTGATGTGGCTGCGGCCTTTGTCAGTCCGGCTTTTAAGAGACTCGAAAAATTGATGTCTCAACTCAAGAGCCGATTCGGCTACTTAAAAGGCGACGTAAACTGGGGAGGAATTCTGAACCTTGCTATGGATCTGAGAGGCGAAGAAATACTAATGGATCTCTGCCTGCAGCCCGAAGAAGTTAAGCTGTATTTTAAAAAGATAGCCGAACTAACTGAACGTTTTTTCTGTTTCATCCAGGAAGAAACCGGCAGCAATTCCATTTCGGTAAACCGGAATGTTATCAATTTAACACCGGCCGTTTACCTGCATTCGGAATGCTCACATACCATGATTTCGGAGGAACAGTACGAAGAATTTCTGCTGCCCTTTGATGTGGAATGGAGTAAAAAGTACCGGCCCTACGGTGTGCATTACTGCGGACCTGACCCGCACAGACACGCTGCCCAAATGGCAAAGATTCCCCATCTCGACTTTCTGGATGCCGGCTGGGGCGGCGATTTGGCCTGCCTGCGCCGTTATTTGCCAACAACTTTTATTAATATCCGTCTGGATCCCGTCAGCATAAGTACGATGAGCTGCGCAGCGCTCGAAGGCCATATTCGCAGACTGGTCAAAGATTCCAACAATCCCTGGTTGACTGGTATTTGTTGCATCAATATGGA
>JAAZGQ010000470.1 GCA_012511135.1 Bacteroidales bacterium
CAGTTAGGTAAAGAAAAAGGCGCTTTTATTTACGGAATTTGCAACGTGGTAGGCTCTTCTATAGCCAGAGCCACCGACACAGGGACTTACATCCACGTCGGTCCTGAAATCGGCGTAGCATCTACCAAAGCATTCACCGGTCAGGTAACGGTTTTGACCATGTTGGCCATGACGATTGCCAAAGAAAAGAAAAGCATTGCCAAAGAGCGCTTTTTAAGCATCCTGAAAAGCCTGAAATCACTTCCGGACTTGATGGAAGAGGTACTGAAACTGGACGATAGCATCAAAGATCTCTCTAAAATATTTACCTATGCCCACAATTTTTTATACCTGGGCAGGGGCTATAATTATCCTTTGGCTCTGGAGGGAGCATTAAAACTGAAGGAAATATCCTATATTCATGCCGAAGGCTATCCGGCAGCCGAAATGAAGCACGGACCTATTGCTTTGATAGATAACGAAATGCCCACTTTTGTTATAGCTACCACCGACAGTATATACGAAAAAACCGTCAGCAATATTCAGGAAATCAAAGCAAGAGGAGGTAAGGTTATTGCCATAGTGACCAAAGGAGACAAAGTAGTATCTTCCATGGCCGATTATTGTCTTGAAATACCTTATGTGGACGAATGCCTGTCTCCGGTAGTAGCCTGTATACCTCTACAGCTTTTTGCTTATCACATTGCTATAAATAAAGGCCGTAATGTCGATCAGCCGCGTAATCTGGCCAAATCGGTCACCGTGGAATAGGCTCAGAGCTGATAAACGTTTTCACTGATCAGTTTAGAAACCTGCTTTTCCTCTCCTACTACCCAAACCAGGCCACAAGGCTGTATTTCCTGCTCTGAACCCGGATTGATGAGACGTTGCTTGTTTCTTTCCATTCCTATCACCATGCATTTGTTGACAGACATCAGGCCGGAATCCACCAGTCTTTTACCTGCCAGTGGAGATTCTTTACGAATAGGAATACCGGAACATGTCAAGCGGGCAGCTTTGGAAAGAGTTTCCTGCCTTGAAAATGCATTCAGGGTCATCAGAGAATCCGGTACAAAGTTCAAATTAAGTTGTTCATCTCGGATCAATTTATACACCAGATTATGACCGGCCATTCTAAGAATATCTCCTTCTGTCAGTACAAAACTCCCGTCTGGTACATTAATCTTGCTCTTGTTGCGTTCTACCCTAATGACAATCAAATTTAAATCTTCTCTGAAATGTATATCTTTCAATGCTTTACCTATCAGAGTTGAATCCCTTTCGATCCTCAAACAAAAGGTATACAATACATTATCCAGCCAATGAGCTTCGTGCATATCGCGTATATTGCGTACTCCCTGATTAGCTTCGATTTTGCGCAAGTTTTCCTCCATTTGCCGCTCATTAAGATTAATCATAAAACGGGCTTCCAGGCGCCAGTAACGCTTTAAGAGTGCTTTGGATCTCAAAATAAAAACCAGCAAAACAATTCCTATTGGTATTATTAGCACTGTGGGTAAAGGCAAAAAACGAAACATCAGGTATAAAATGGCCGAATAAGCTAACATCATCCGTATGGCTGTCAACAAAATAAGATAAATCCGATTGGAAGCTTTTGCCGTCCACAGATTCAACATCAGGCCGGAATATTTGCTGCGGTTGTGGGTCAATGCCCTGAGAAAAGGAGAAATAACCAACAAAGTGATCAAAACAACGAGCAATTCTGCCCAGGGGCCCTGAGGAATTCTTACTACCAGAAACGGAGCCAGGTATTTTTCAGATACAATCAATACACCCAGTATGAGTACTGATAATTCCAGCATGTAAATAATATAACTCTTGAGCAACAAAAACCAGTCGCTTTTCTGTTTTCTCAGAGTGTTCAGGTGTTCCCGTCGGTTTAGCTGTAATTTCCAGGATTCCGGCATACGCTTAAGCAAAAACAAATAAGCCGGACCGGATAACTTCATCATATAAGGGGCGCAAAAAACGGTAATAACTGAA
>JAAZGQ010000471.1 GCA_012511135.1 Bacteroidales bacterium
TCGGGATCCAGATTGAAATAGCCCATGCGCAGAAACTGAAAATGATCCAGAGGGCGGGCATCCTGTAAGGAAGCTTCCACACGGCAATCTTTCAGTATCTTGAGTGAATCGGGATTCAGCATTTCCATAAAATCCCTTTCTTTGTCTTCGGCCGGATTTTCCACAGTCAGTAAACGGTCGTATAAACGAACTTCGGCCGGCAGACTGTGTTGAACAGTGACATAATGCAAAGTGGCTTTCACCTTACGATTGCTTTCGGGGCCTCGCTCTTTGGTCAAAGGGTCGTAAGTACAATAAATTTCTTCGACTTTACCCTCTGCGTCCTTTTTGCACCCTGTACACTGGACAATATAGGCGTTTTTCAACCTTACTTCCTGTCCGGGCGTCAAACGGTAGAATTTTTTGGGTGCTTCTTCCATAAAGTCATCCCTCTCCACAAAAATTTCACGGGCAAAAGGAATTTTTCGGCTGCCAGCGCTTGCATCTTCGGGATTATTGACTGCTTCGTTCCACTCAACCTGGCCTTGAGGATAATTAGTGATCACCAGTTTTACCGGATTCAATACAGCACTTACCCGGGGAGCAATCTTGTTGAGATGTTCACGAACGGCAAATTCCAATAATCCCTGGTCTATCACACCGTCAAACTTCGTATAGCCTATCCTGTCCACAAAATTCCGTATGGAATCGGGCGTGTAGCCACGTCTGCGCAAGCCGCAGAGAGTTGGCATACGTGGATCGTCCCAGCCTTTGACAAAACCTTCTTTGACCAATTGCAGCATTTTTCGCTTACTCATAACTGTATAGGTCATGTTCAGGCGATTGAATTCAATTTGCCTGGGACGGTAATCATTGTCCTTCAATTGCTCAATAAACCAGTCGTAGAGGGGCCGGTGTATTTCAAATTCCAGGGTACAGAGCGAATGCGTGATCCCTTCAAAAAAGTCACATTGACCGTGAGCAAAATCATATAAAGGATAAATATTCCATTTATTACCGGTTCGATGATGACTTTGTTTCAAAATACGATACATCAGGGGATCGCGAAAATGCATATTAGAGTGTGCCATGTCAATTTTGGCTCTCAAAACCCGGCTGCCTTCATCAAATTCGCCGGCTTGCATCTTTAAAAATAAATCCAGGTTTTCTTCGGCAGACCTATTGCGATAAGGGCTGTTTAAGCCAGGAGTGGTCGGAGTGCCTTTTTGTTGGGCAATAACTTCGGCAGACTGGTCATCCACATAAGCCAGACCTCTTTTAATAAGTTCTTGTGCAAATTGAAAAAGTTTTTCGAAATAATCTGAAGCATAAAAAAGATTATCCCATTCAAAACCCAGCCAGCGAATGTCTTCCATAATAGAATCCACGTATTCTGTGTCTTCTTTTATGGGGTTGGTATCGTCAAAACGCAAATTGCAGGTACCACCGTATTTTTGGGCAATTCCAAAATCCAGACAAATGGCTTTGGCATGTCCAATATGCAGATAACCATTGGGTTCCGGCGGGAAACGAGTCACAACTTTTCCCTGATTCTTCCCTTGCCTTAAGTCATTTTCAACTATCTGCTCTATAAAATTCAGGCTTTTCCTGGAGCCCTCAGTGTTAATTTCTGCTACTGTCATATTATCAAAAAATAGTCCCAAATATACTGTCAAATTTCGCAAGATTCAAATACGCAGCATGAAACAATGCTCCAAAAATATGTTTTATAATATAAGTTTTTTTTTGCTGGTCTGTAAAAAAAGCTGAATCTTTGCTGCCGTTAACCTAACACAATCTTTTTTACCTTTGAGACTAATACCTATTGAAAACTATATGAAGTCCGCCTTGTGAAAGGCGGACTTCATTCTTTTTGGCCTTTGCGATGCAAAAGTAATGCTTGTTTGTCAAATATGAATTGTTTTTCGGGGAAATTTAGGCTTATTTGCTTAAGAGCATTTACTTAGCCTTATAAAAGCCTTTAATGCAAGCAATCAATCAAAAACTATAGTCTCTTCAAAAAAAATAATTTGTATATTCGTCAAAAATTTTTCTAACCTCCAAAACAGATACACTATGAAAGCATTCATGGACGAAAATTTTATGCTGGACAACGAAGTTTCGGAACAGCTGTTTCACCAACACGCCAAAAATCTGCCCATCATCGACTATCACTGCCATCTTAATCCTGAATATATAGCCCGGGATCATAAATTCGATAACCTGGGTCAAATCTGGCTCGAAGGTGACCATTATAAATGGCGTGCCATGCGCACTAACGGGATTGACGAACGCTATTGCACCGGTAAGGATACTTCTGACTGGGAAAAATTCGAAAAATGGGCAGAAACCTTACCCTATACGATGCGTAATCCTTTGTATCATTGGACCCACCTGGAGCTGAGAACTGCTTTTGGTGTTGACAAAATTCTCAAACCGGAAACAGCCCGGGAAATTTTTGACGAATGCACAGCCAAGCTTCGTACACCTGAATTCAGTGCCCGCGGACTAATGCGTAAATATAAGGTAGAAACAGTCTGCACAACCGATGATCCGGTTGACAGCCTGGAGCATCATTTAGCGCTGAAAAAGGAAGGTTTCGAAATCAAAGTATTGCCTACCTGGCGTCCCGACAAAGCCATGGCTGTTGAAGATTCCAACTCTTTCAGAGCATATGTGGAGAAACTGGCTCAAGTGGCCGGACTAAGTATTTCACGTTATAGTGATTTAATCGCTGCTCTGCGGGTACGTCACGATTTCTTTGCTTCCGTAGGTTGCAAACTCAGCGACCACGGCATAGAGGAATTTTATGCCGAAGATTATACTCAGGCCCAAATTGACAGCATCTTTAATAAGGTATACGGTGGAAAAGAGTTGTCTCAGGAAGAAATCCTGCAATTCAAATCGGCCATGATGGTGGAATTTGCACTGATGGATGCAGAAAAGGGCTGGACACAGCAATTCCATTACGGAGCCATACGCAACAATAATTCCAGGTTGTTTGCGAAATTAGGTCCCGACACTGGTTTTGATTCTATTGGAGACTTCAATATAGGTAAAAAGATGTCAAAGTTTTTGGACCGTCTGGACAAAAACAACCAATTGGCCAAAACCATCATTTACAACCTCAATCCCAGAGACAATGACCTTATTGCCACTATGCTCGGCAATTTCCAGGATGGTTCTGTTGCAGGAAAAATTCAATTCGGTTCGGGTTGGTGGTTCCTGGATCAGAAATACGGCATGACTGCCCAGATGAACTCCTTGTCTGTACTTGGCCTTTTGAGCCGGTTTGTAGGAATGCTTACCGATTCCAGAAGTTTCCTCTCATACCCCCGTCACGAATATTTCCGCCGCATTATGTGCAACCTGATAGGTGTTGATGTGGTCAAAGGTGAAATACCTTACAGCGAAATGGACTTCCTGGGTAAGATGGTTGAAGGAGTATCCTACTACAACGCCAAAACATTTTTTAAATTTTAAACGATCTATATAAACGGCTGCAATGAAATTTTTCTTTATTTTGCAGCCGTTTATTTATGACATCAGATCTAATGAGTAAAAGAGTGGTTACTTTCGGGGAAATTATGTTGCGTTTAGCCAGCCCCGATTATTTGCGTTTTAACCAGACGACAAGCCTGAATGCCAGTTTTGGCGGAGGAGAGGCTAATGTGGCAGTATCGCTGGCCAATTACGGGATTAAGGTGGATTTTGTAAGCCGGCTGCCCCAGAACGACATTGCAGCTTCCTGTGTTATGAATTTACGCAAACACGGAGTCGGCACCGAACACCTCATCTACGGAGGCGAACGTTTGGGCATATATTTCCTGGAAACCGGAGCCGTAGCCCGTCCCAGCAAGGTAGTATATGATCGTGCTCATTCTTCTGTTGCCGAAATTAAGCCCGGCATGATTGACTGGGAAAAAGTATTACAGGGCGCCGACTGGTTCCATTGGACAGGCATTACTCCGGCCATTTCCGAAGGTGCAGCCCAGGTCTGCCTCGAAGCCATCAAAGCCTGCAACAAAATGGGCATAACAGTCTCCACCGACCTCAATTACCGAAAAAATCTCTGGAAATACGGCAAAAAAGCAGCTGAAGTTATGCCGGAACTGGTAGAAGGCTGTGATGTAATTCTGGGCAATGAAGAAGATGCCGAAAAAGTCTTTGGCATCAAACCCGAAGGTTTCGAGGTTGAAGCTACTCAGGGCAAAGTAGATGCTGCTGCCTTTGAGTCGGTTTGTGCTCAATTGATGCAGCGCTTTCCCAGGGCAAAAAAAGTCATCATTACACTGAGGGGTTCCATTAACGCCAATCACAATACATGGGCCGGAGTGCTTTACGA
>JAAZGQ010000472.1 GCA_012511135.1 Bacteroidales bacterium
GGTATCAGCAAGTACCGTTCAAAACTCTTGCCACAGGACAAAGCAGACATCATCAAACAACTTCAGTTAGATGGCAAAAAAGTGGCTATGGCAGGTGACGGCATCAACGACAGCACAGCCCTGGCTACGGCCGATTTAAGTATTGCCATGGGCAAAGGCAGCGACATCGCCATGGAAGTAGCCGATATGACCCTTATCTCTTCGGATCTGAACAAACTGCCCCAGGCCCTGAAGCTCTCTTCTAAAACGCTCGGCACCATACATCAGAATTTGTTTTGGGCCTTTATCTACAACCTGATCGGTATTCCCCTGGCTGCCGGCTTGCTTTATCCTCTGACCGGCATTATGCTGAATCCGATGATTGCCGCCGCCGCCATGGGGCTGAGCAGCATCAGCGTAGTTCTTAACAGTTTGCGCTTGAAATGGAAGTAAACAAGACTACAGGCTATTCAGGTAAACTTCCAGCATAGTATATCCCTCTGCCGATAATTTATTTCTATCCCCGGGATCGTTTTTGTTCAGGCCGTTTTTATCTTCCCAGCTGTCCGGCATTCCGTCCTGATCGGAATCTTTTGGAGCGGGCAGGCTCTTTAGCTCCGGCCAGCCTCCTACATCGGTCTGAGTATCGATGATACCGCAAACAACAGAAGTATCGGGCACCTGATGCTCACTTTTATAAGTCTTGCCCTCAAAGCTGGCATATCCGCCTCGCACTTCTGTTACTATGCGCAGATCAATTGGATCTCTTTGAGGCAATACGGCTCCGGCCTGATCCAGCACCGAAAAATAGGCAGCTTCTGCGGTCTGTTGATTGATGGGCATCGAGGACCAGGGCTTTTCTCTCTTTATTTTATCAAAGGGTATTTTTGTTTGGACTCCTCCATTCCAGTTATCTTGGCTTACCTGAGAATTTCTCTCTACGACATTTTCTGCAATATACCACTGGCCGGCATCGTCCTCTCCTCTTGACGAGGGATTGGCTATCCTGTAGCTTAGCTGACCCGGGCTGCTGGCGGGCCCGGGCTTGTAGTAATTGGCCACAATGTTGAAATTTGAGAAATTGAATTTGTCGTTTCCCACCTGCTGTTTTTCACCACCATAAAGACTTTGATAGCCCCAATTGTAAACAACATTGTTTCTATAGTCGGTGTTGCCCGAGCCCGAGGCCATGCGGGGATTACGGCTCGAGTGATGAGCCAGTAAATTATGATGATAGCTGCTGTAATTGCTACCCCAGATACCGCCAAAGCCATGCGAACCTTTGATGTGATTGGATTTGCTCATACTCTCGGAAATAATACACCACTGAACGCTGATACTGTCGCAATGATAGATGGACATACATTCATCCACACTCCAACTGGAAGAAACATGATCCAATACCAGGTGTTTGCAGTATCTGGCCGAAATCGCATCGTAATCTCCACCCGATTCATCGCCCAATCTAACCCGAAGGTAGCGGATAATAACATGATCGGCACCGATGTTCAGCGGATATTTTCTAAGACAAATACCCTCTCCCGGAGCTGTTTGTCCGGCAATAGTAATATAGGGATGTTTAATGCTCAAAGGGCTTTCGAGCATAATAGTTCCAGACACTCTGAAGACCACCGTCCTGGGTCCGGAGGCTTCGACGGCCTCTCTCAGACTGCCCGGGCCACTGTCCTTCAGGTTGGTGACTTCGTAAACCTCTCCGCCCCTGCCTCCAAGTGTGTATTTCCCGTAACCTTCGGCTGTAGGGAAAGCCAGTGGCCCTGCTTTTGCGTTCAACAAAAAAAACAAGGCCGGCAGAATGAATGCTAGATATTTTTTCATAATGTAACTGTTTATAGGATTAGGAAATAAGCGCCACTATATCTTTATTATTACTCTTTTGTAGCGAGTCAGAACCGGAGAGCCGGAGTCTCGGACTTCACAAATGATATGTATTGTTGTTTTGTCAGGAAGCTCATCGGGCAACATCAATACAGCCTCTGATTCCTCTGCATTCAGTATCTGAAGCTCCCCTCCGTAATTACCGGCTTCCTTGTAATACCACCATTTAAAACTGAGCTCATCACCATCAGGATCAAAACTGTCCACAGCACTCAATTGAACACGGGAGCCAGGTTTTGCCCTGCATTCTGCTTTGTGATTCAATTTCACAACAGGGGGATGGTTGGCCTCTTCGTAGGGTTTGACATTCCAGTCGGCCCTGGCTGCAAAATCGTTTTGAATTGCCTCGATCCAACGTGTTATGGGTTTGAAGTAGGCCTCCATTAAGTGCAGATTTTCGGGGTATTGTTGACGCATATATTGTCTTCCCCAGGCAGAACTGCTGTACCATCTCCCCAGGGGATATTCATAATCAGCCACAGGAACCGGATCCAGCCAGGTATTATCCCTCACTTTAACATAACGACCTCCCCAGCCGCCATAGCCGGGAAATTCCAGATTGCCCAAACCCGTGTTGATGGCATGCAGAAAAGCCGGGGAATCACCTTCCGACCTGAAATCGCCCTGATTAAAATCCCTGTCACCTGCCAGGCCGTGGCTCCCGCTTACATGTGCTTTGTAAAGAGAGCACAGAGGCCCGTGGTTCCCGAGAATGTTTTCTTTCATCCAATCTGCTTCAAGATAGGAACGTTTTTCCCGGGGTACAATTTTGTTCCATTGGTAGGCAAAAGCCCAAAACTGATCCGATATAATGGTGAGTATATTGTATTTGCCCCAATGCGGACGAATGTAAGATTGATAAGTGGGATCCTGTTCCCAGATAAAAAAGAAGCGGATCTTGTTGGCAACATAGTCCATTTTTTCAGGATGATTTTCTTCTATGGTTTTCAAGGCCCTGGCAATGGTATTGGTTCCTCCCCAAGCCTGAATCCATATGGGCCGATGATCGCTCTCGTCAAGCAAAAGCTCTACAATATGTTGTGAACCGGGCGTTATCAACTCCATTTCTCCCTCGGCTTCTACATTTCCCAAAAATGTAACAGAGCTCAGGTATTCCGGAGAGGGATAATCCGGATCATGCAATACAAGACTGGGGTAAACCTCGGCATAGGCTTCCAGATAAGGTTCAATCCAGTCATCTCCCGCCCAGTTGTGTCCATGCCAGTGGTATTGGGAACTGGAAGTGACAATGCCCTCCACCTCCCATTCGTTGGTATAGAGCAAAAAACGCGCCAGAGAACATTCGTCATCAATTTCCCCGTCCGAGGTCACAATAATGCGGATTTTGTTTTCATCCACCTGCCTTTTCTTTCCTGCACAGGCAGTCAGACAAAGAATTAAGGCCAGCATCAGCACACTCTTAGTGTAAGCTGCCTGAGGCAGCCGGCTCAATAGGATCACTGTGGTTTTCATTTCGCTGGTATTGTTGTTGGGTTTCAATACGCTTGTATTGTTCTTTTGTCCGGGATTGTCGTCCAGGGTTGTTGTCCGGGATTGTCGTCCGGGATTGTTGTCCGGGATTGTCGTCCGGGATTGTCGTCCGGGGTTGTCGTCCGGCAGTTTATTTCAGATAAGAATCGAAATAAATCAAATGGCAGGTATACCCGCCGGGGTTCTTTTGCAAATAATCCTGGTGGTATTCTTCGGCTTTGTAAAATTTCTTCAGTGGTTCCAGGCTCGTGACCACGGGGGCTTTCCAGCGTTTGGAGGCATTCACGATTTCGATGAAACGAGCGGCTTCCTGTTTTTCTTCTTCGTTGCCGTAGAAAATGGCCGAACGATAAGAACTGCCAATGTCGTTCCCCTGACGGTTCAAGGTGGTTGGATTGTGCATCCTAAAGAAAAAATCCAATAATTGCCTGTAGGATGTCAACTTGGGATCGTATTCAATCTCAACGGCTTCGGCATGGCCTTCGTGATTTTGGTAGTCAGGGTTCTCTACCCTCCCCCCGGTATAACCTACGGTAGTGTTCAACACCCCAGGCTGTTTTCGGATCAATTCTTCCATACCCCAGAAACAACCGCCGGCCAGCACGATTATTTTGCTGTCGGTGTTTGCGGTTTGCTGATTAGTTTGTGGGGACTGAGTTTGTTGCTTTGATGCTAGTGACATAAGTTCTGGTTTTGATCTTGGTTCTGGTTTTGACCTTGGTTCTGGTTTTGATTTTGGGGATTTTGCTGGTAATTTTGAAATTTCCTGTTGCTTTTTTTGTTCGACAGTTTGTGAAAAACAGAGCGGTTGTTCCATGAAATCATTCTGCACGGCCCAAACAAC
>JAAZGQ010000473.1 GCA_012511135.1 Bacteroidales bacterium
CAGGCTGCCGATGCCCTGAAATTTTTCTCCGGCGTCAGTGTCAAGGATTATGGCGGACTTGGAGGGCTCAAGACTATCTCTTTCCGCAGCCTTGGGGCTCATCATACGGCTTTGTCCTACGATGGTTTGCCGGTGACGGATGTTCAGAACGGACAGATCGACCTGGGTCGTTTTTCGCTGGATGCCCTGGAGAGTATCAGTTTAAACACCGGACAAACCGAAGATATTTTTCAACCCGCCCGCTTGTTTGCGTCAGCCGGACTTATACAGTTGCAGAGCCTGAGGCCCCGTTTTAGCCGGGATAAAAAGCAAAACCTGAGGTTACGATTTCAGAGCGGTTCCTTTGGCTTGCTGAATCCCTCTTTCTTGCTGCAACAGAAGCTTAACAATCAGCATTCTCTGAGCCTGGATGTCTATTATTTACAATCCCGCGGGGATTATCCTTATGTCATGTACTATGGTTCCGCAGATGATCTGGTCAGCAAAGAGCGCCGAAAAAATTCGGATATCCGTCAATTCAGGATAGAACCCTCCTGGTATTGGCGCAATACCAAAGGTTCCGAGGCTACTGTCAAAATGTATTACAACCATTCCGAGCGAGGTTTACCCGGAGCCGGCATTTTTTATAATACCGAAAATTCATCCAACCAAAGGCTCTGGGATAAGCAGGCCTTTTTGCAGGGACATTACAAAAGTCTTTTGCATCCGCATTGGAGCCTGCGTCTGAACACCAAAATAAACGGCAGCTATACCCGCTATCTGGATCCGGCCTATCTGAACGAAGAAGGACGCAACGAAAGTATGTATTGGCAGACTGAATCATATCTGAGCGGAGCTTTGCAATACAAGCCCGGATCAGCATTCAGCCTGGTATTCTCACAGGATCTGAGCCTGCAGGATCTTTTTTCGGACGAGGTTCTGGTAGACCGGCCACAACGACTGAGTTTTTATACGGTGCTGGCCGGGAAAGTCTCAGCAGGCGCCTGGAACCTGAGCGGAAACATGCTGTTTAGCCGGATTATCGAAGAAACAGGGGAGGGGCCTCAGGGAGCCGACTACAGCAAGCTTACGCCATCGATTTCTGTATCGCTGAGGCCTGTAGAAGAACTGCGCTGGTATCTTAGGGCTTTTTACAAATCCATTTTCAGAATGCCCAGCTTCAATGATTTGTATTACGGACGCATAGGCAATCCGGATCTTATTCCCGAGAACACCCGTCAGCTCAATCTGGGAACGACTTTAAGCCTCACTCCGCCTGTTGGCCGGGAACTCAGCCTGAGTCTGGATGTGTACGCCAACAAGGTGGAAGATAAAATTGTGGCTTACCCTACGCAAAATGTTTTTGTATGGACCATGTTGAATCTGGGAGAAGTCAGCATCAGAGGCATGGATCTCAGCCTGGATTGGGAATATTCACTGAATAAGGATCTTGCCCTGGCCCTCAAAGCACATTATACCCTGCAGTCGGTTTTGAATGTGACCGATCCCGAAAGCAGGGCCTATGGCCATCAATTGCCATATACGCCCAAACACAGCGGATCGGGCATTTTGCTCTTGCAGGCCTTTGACTGGCAATTCTCGTACAATCTGCTGTATTCGGGAATTCGTTATTCGGGTTTTGAAAATTATGCCCTGAATCGCATGCCGGCCTACACCGATCATGGAATTTCGCTTAACAAATCTTTTAGTTTGGCTAAGACAAAAATGACAGTGGGGGCTGAGGTTTTAAATTTAACAGGAAAACAATATGAAATCATCCGAAATTATCCAATGCCCGGACGCTCGTTCAGGGCGAAGGTTGTTTTTAACTGGTAAACAGAGTTTTCTGTCTGCTGCTTTGCCCGCTGCTGTTGCTGTTGCGAGGCTTGGTATTTGCTGTCTGTTTCTTCTGGCCTCCGGCTTGTTTACCTCCTGTGAACTGGAAGATCAGCCCGAAGCTTCGGGAGATTTGCCGGGCC
>JAAZGQ010000474.1 GCA_012511135.1 Bacteroidales bacterium
CAGGAGGCTACAGCCTGGTGGAAAAGGAATTGAACGAATCCATTATGAAAGGACAAAACAATTCTCTTTTGTTTGCCTTGCTGGCTATCATCCTGTTGATGTCCCTGATATTTAAGAGTCCGGTGGCTGGTCTGCTGGGCAGTATTCCCCTGGCATTTGCCGTCTTAAGTATATTTGGTCTGATGGGCTGGATGGGCATGGAGCTTACCATTGTGACAGCTTTGCTCTCGTCCATCTCTATCGGTTTAGGTGTAGATTTTACCATACAAGTATTTTGGCGTATACAATGGGAACTTAACAGAGGCAAGAATTATCCTGCAGCCATAAGGATGAGCCTTAAAACCATAGGCAGAGGCATAGTAATCAATGCTTTTGCCGTGATGCTGGGATTTGCCGTATTGTTTTTCTCGGCTTTTCCGCTGGTACGTTCCTTTGGTTTACTGATTATCCTTTCATTACTGCTTTGCCTGATCAGCGCATTGATTTTGATACCGGCTATCTGTATGCTCTGGAAACCTAAATTCTTAAATAAAAAAGGGAAAAAAGAACTAACTAACTAACTAACTAACTAACCAACAATACAACATACATTATGAAATCACTCATTATTGTTTCAATTTTACTTTTAGCGCAAACGCTTCAGGCACAGGATGCCCGTGAAATAATCCGTAAAGCCGGAGAGGTCATTGAACCGGAATCCATGGAAATGATTTCGACGCTGAAAATCATAAGCGCCAGCGGTCAGGAACGCTCCCGTACCATTTCGACCGCCACCGGAAAGTTTGGAGAAGTCAGCAAGACCATGGTCCGCTTTGTGGAACCGGCCGAGGTCAGGGGCACCACCCTGCTGATCTTTGATTACGAAGAACAGGACGACGATATGTGGATCTACATGCCCGCCCTGCGCAAGACCCGTCGCATAGTAAGCACTGAAAAGGGTAAAAATTTTATGGGCAGCGAATTTACCAATGCCGACATGAGCAAGCCCGGTCTGGACGAATTTGACTACCAATGGCTGGGTGAAGCCGAGATCGAAGGCAAAGCCTGCCATAAAATTGAATCGCGCTGCAAAACCGAAGCCATTGCAGCCCAATACGGTTTCAGCAAACGCATCTCGTATATTGACAAAGCCAGTTACCTTGCCCGCAAGCTGGAATATTACGATTCAAACGGAGAGCTCCACCGTGTAAACACACTGAATGTTTACCGGGAACAAGGCCAGGGCAAGTATTTTGCCTTTCACATGGCAATGCAAAATGTGAAGAACAATCTTCGCTCGGTAATGACTGTCGACAAATTTCAAATGGCTTCCTCTTTGCCCGAAGCGCAGTTCTCTCCTGCGATGCTGGAGCAATAAAGCCGGCGTCCTATAAGTGCCCAACTGCTGCGTTACGATCTATATCCGGACTCAGTCACGTACTTCAGGTACGCTCCTTTGCCTTCAATCTCAGCGTTTTTCCCTGCGATAAAGGTTGATGTGCTTGTGGCAGGAGATTTGCTCCCTGCTTTCGGGAAAAAATTCAGCTAAGATGGCATACAGGCGCGGATCGTATTTCTTGAGATCCGACCTAGTGTTGACGTGGTTGTGTTTGCCGTCGGGGAATTCCACTTCGGCGTTGACATTGAAC
>JAAZGQ010000475.1 GCA_012511135.1 Bacteroidales bacterium
AGAACAATTCAAAAAAATTGCGAAAGATGAATAATATACATTGGGTAGATTTGGGGATAGTCCTCATAAGTGTGTTGTTTACCCTCGGCGTCGGCATCTATTTTTCCAAACGTCAGGGTAGCTCCGATAATTATCTTGCCGGAAGTAAAAAAATTCCTTCCTGGGCCATCGGCTTATCCATTTTTGCGACATTGATAAGTAGCGTAACTTTTTTGGCTTATCCTTCGGCTGCTTACAAGGGCAACTGGATTTTGTTGGTACAAGGCCTGATGGTCCCGATAGTCCTGGTCTTTCTGATATGGATTATTGTCCCCTTGTTTAGAAAAATGATACGTTTGAGTACCTACGAGTATTTTGAACGACGTTTTGGTTTTCTGGCCAGAATTTACAGTTCCCTGGCTTTTATTTTGACTCATTTTTCAAAAATGGGGACTGTACTTTATTTGATTAGCCTGGCTCTTTACAGTATGACCGGCATCGATGTTATCTGGATAATCTGGGTATTGGGTATCACCATTGTCTTACTTACTCTTTTGGGAGGAATGGAGGGAGTCATCTGGATGGATGTTATTCAAGGGGTTTTGTTGATAGGTGGAGGTTTGTTTTGCGCCGGCATATTGCTTTTCAGGCCCGAGGGCGGAGCTATGTCTGTATTTACAGAAGCCATAACCACCAAAAAAATTGGCTTTGGTCCCTATGACTTTAATTTTGCCCAATTGACTTTTTGGGTCATGGCTATCAACGGTGTTTTTTATGCCTTGCAAAAATACGGTACAGACCAAACTATAGTACAGCGTTATCTTACGGCCAGGAACGACAAAGAAGCCAAGAAAGCTGCTTATATCGGTGTTGGATTAAGCGTGCCGGTTTGGGCTTTGTTTATGTTGATTGGTAGTGCTTTGTATATATTTTACAATTCCGGTACTGCTTTTTTGCCCGAAGGTATCAATGCGGACCAGGTCTTTCCCCATTTTATTATAAACGAATTGCCTGTAGGGGTGACCGGTCTGGTTATTGCAGCTTTGGTGGCTGCCGCTATTTCCAGTCTGGATTCGGATATGAACTGTCTGGCAGCCATAGGGGTGGAAGATTATTATCAGCGTTTAAAGCCTAAGTGTACAGATAAACAAAGATTGAATGCGGGCAGAATACTGGTTGTCTTTTCGGGATTAGCCTCTATAGCCGTGGCCAGCCTTTATGCTGTATGGGAAGGAGAGGGAGTATTGGGCGTTGTTTTTGAATTATACGCCATTTTCTCGGCCGGTATAGTTGGTATCTTTTTATTGGGCCTTTTCAGTAAGAGGGCCAACAAACAAGGATTATACATAGGTTTGCTGGTTTGTGTACTTTTTACGGCTTATGCCGTATTGACCAGCACTTCCATAGAAGTAGGAGGCAGCAAACGAATGATACTGGATCTGGGCTCCCTGAATTTTCCGCATCATAAATACATGTTGGGTGTTTACAGTCACCTGATTGTTTTAATAGTCGGTTACGTGGCCAGCTTGTTTTTCCCAAAACCCCAACTGGAAAGTGGTCTGACTGTTTTTGACTACAGAAAACAAAAGACGGTTATCAGCAAATAAATATACAATGAGAAGCATTGAACTGATTCAACCCAAGCGTATATTCTTTGGCGCAGCCTGCGCTCAGGACTGGGTAGATATAGTACTTGCAGAGAACAAACATAAAGTACTGCTCTTATCTACCGATCCAATATGGGCGGCTTTAGAAAAAAGCATAGGCTATGCCCGTCAAAAAGGCCTGGAACTCATGTGCCTTGATTATACATGGCGCACAGAGCCCGATACGGAAATGTTTGAAAGCTTGCAGCTACAAAGCGAAGCTTTCAGGCCTGAGGTCGTATTGGCTGCAGGTGGAGGCAGCGTGCTGGATATGGGGAAATTACTGGCTGCTATGGCTTCGGGATCTCAAAAGCTTGCCGATGTTTTTGGCAAGAACCTGCTTAATTGTCGCGACAATTTATTGATTTGTATCCCCACTACAGCCGGAACCGGCAGTGAAGTATCGCCCAACGCCATTTTGTTTGATTTGCGCGACGGAGAAAAAAAAGGCATAATCAGCCCTTGGCTGGTACCTGACCTGGCTTTGATAGACCCGGAAATGACGCTCAGCCTGCCCCCAAAACTCACTGCCGAAACCGGTATGGATGCCTTATGCCATTGCATTGAAGCTTATACTAACAAATTTGCCCACCCGACAGTAGATTTATACGCTCTCAAAGGGATAGAGTACATATATAAAAACCTGAAAACAGCCGTAGAAGAGGGCAACAATATCGAAGCCCGCTCTGCCATGGCTCTGGGGTCTATGTATGGAGGGCTTTGTCTGGGTCCTGTGAATACTTCAGCGGTGCATGCTTTGTCTTACGGTCTGGCCGGGAAATATCATTTTACTCACGGCTTGGCTAATGCTGTATTATTACCTGCTGTAATAAAATTCAATTTAGAGGCTGATTTAGAAAAATATGC
>JAAZGQ010000056.1 GCA_012511135.1 Bacteroidales bacterium
GATCTTGGAATGACGGCAGAGCCCGCATTGCCTCCTTTTCCTTACAGCGGCAACGTGCAGATAAGTCGTGGGGCCGGCTTTTATGATGCAGCCTTCGATCTGACAATGGAATCGCCTTATCCCGACTGCAACATTCTGTTCAGTTTTGACGGCAGCGAGCCTTCCACTTCGCCCAGCGCCATCAAAGCCGGCACACTGAGAGAATGGCGTATCGATCCTACACAACCCATTTCGAGAGGGCAGACACCGGGCTATGTTTTGCGGGCCTGCCTCGTAAAGGAAGGTTATAAACCCTCGGTTTCCATTACCAGAACTTATATTTTTAGCGAAAAAATAAAAACCCAGACTTATCCCGGCTGGCAATGGCCTGTCAGCCCGCACAACGGACAAAAGCTCGATTACGAAATGGATACTTCCGTTATCTACGATGAAGATTATGCCCCCTACATTGACGCAGCCCTGAGGCAAATTCCCAGCATCAGCATTGTGACCGATATGGACAATCTCTTTGATGCAAGCAGCGGCATCTATGTGAACGCCGAAAAAAGCGGCCGGGCCTGGGAACGTCCCTGTTCTGTTGAATTGATCGACACCTGCAGTTCCAAGGGTTTTCAGATCAACGGAGGCCTGCGCATCAGGGGAGCTTCCAGCGCAAAACAAAAAGGCAACGCAAAACGCTCTTTCCGCTTCTATTTCAGAGCAGAATACGGAGCTTCAAAACTGAGATACCCGCTGTTCGATAGCGAAGGAGTGGCAGAATTCGACTGCATAGACCTGCGCTGCGAACAAAATTATTCCTGGCATAAAGACGGCAGCAAATACAATTCCATGATAGCCGATATTTTCAGCCGCGACCTGCAAGGCCGCATGAAACAGCCCTACAAGCGGGGACGCTATTACCATCTCTACCTCAACGGTATGTACTGGGGACTCTACCAAACCGACGAAAGGGCCGAAGCCGACAACGCCGAACATTATTTTGGCGGACACGAAGACGATTACGATGTAGTAAAAGTCAATTCGGAGGGCTGGCCCTATTACAACGAAACCACCGACGGCAACCTGGAAGCCTGGACGGAATTGTGGAACAAATGTGTCGAAGGCTTTGCCTCCAGCGAGGCTTACCTGGCCTTACTGGGCAAAAAGCCCGATGGCAGCACGGATCCTGAAGGAAGGGTCTGGGTAGACATCGACAACCTGATCGACTACATGTTGGTTATTTTTTATACCGGTAATTTCGATGCCCCCACTTCGGCCTTTTACGGGGACGACATGCCCAACAACTTTTACGCCGTTTACAACCGCAACGACCATTCCAGGGGATTTCGCTTTTTTGCCCACGATTCCGAACACAGCCTGTTTATAGATAATGTTTATGCCGGCGGATTAAACAACAAACGTGTCAATATTGGCAGCAACGGCAGCATGCAGATCAACCGCATGCTCGAATTCAACCCGCAGTGGCTGCATTACAAACTATGTTCAAACGACGAATACCGCCTTCGTTTTATGGATCGTGCCTACCGGTATTTAAACAGTGGAGGGCAGCTTAGCCCCGATTCCACGGCCGCGCTTTACCGGTTCAGAGCCGGCCAGATTGACCAGGCCGTCATAGCCGAGTCTGCCCGCTGGGGCGACGCCGTAAGCGAAACAGCCTTAACCAAAAAAGATTGGGAAGATTTGCTCAGTTCGATGTACAGCACTTTTTTTCCGAAACGCAGCAAAATACTTATACAACAACTCAAAAACGAAGGACTTTACCCCTCGCTGGCGACTCCGGCTATTTTAATCAACAACAGCCGCTATGACGGTTCAGACTATGCTTTTCGGGAAGAAATAGCCATAAAGATCAACGATCTCTCCGGCCAAAACAACA
>JAAZGQ010000476.1 GCA_012511135.1 Bacteroidales bacterium
CGACAAACAGGAGCTGAAGTCCTTGCATAAACTGATCAAGAAACTGAATTGGGACATAGAGCATTTTTCGTTCAATACGGCGGTTAGTGCTTTTATGATTTGTGTCAATGAATTGTCTGTTGTAAAATGCAATAAAAGGGAGATTATCAAACCTTTAATTATACTTTTGGCTCCTTTTGCCCCGCATTTCAGTGAAGAATTCTGGCAGGAACTGGGTGAGCAGGGATCTGTATGCGATGCTGCCTGGCCCGAATTAAACGAAGATTATCTGGTGGAAGATCAGGTAACTTATGCCGTTTCTTTCAACGGCAAAACCCGTTTCATGCTGGAGCTTCCGGCAGAGGCCGGCAGGGAAGAAGTGCAGAAGCTGGCTCTGGCACACGAAAACAGTCGAAAATGGTTAGAAGGAAAAACACCCAAAAAGATCATTGTTGTTCCTGGGAAGATTGTGAATATTGTAGTATAGCCTTCAGGTATAAATTTTTATCCCGATACAATTATTTTTGTGTCGGGATTTTTTTTTCAGAAAAATGATGTATTATTGCTGTAGATTTGTTTGGTTGATCAGTTTGCTTGATTTGTTTGGTTGTTGTTTTTAGTGAGTAAGTAAGCTTTGCATTTTAGTCCGAAAAAATTAATTCTTATAGCTATGAAAAACACTCTTTTTTTACTCCTCTGCTTTTGCAGCTTTTTTGCTTTTAGCATACATTTAGTGCCAGATGATGAATTTGACATGGGCACAAATGTAGTGCCAAATGGTGATTTCGAGCAGTGGCAAACCGCTTATTGCGATTATCCTCTTCATTATCCCTATGGATCGAATGAATACCGGTTTTTTTCGCAAGGCTTGTACCCCAACGCTACGCAAACCAGCGATGCCTGGCATGGCAATTACGCCATCAGGCTGGAAACCGACTCCGCTTCTGATAGCAACGGATACGCCTATTATCTGAATCTGGATCCGGGAGAGGGGAGTCCACAGGATTGGAGAGGAGGTTTAGCCCTGACCGAAATGCCGGCCGGTATCAGCGGGTTTTACAAATACTCCTGCGAAATGCCCGATTCCGGACTTATAATAATTACATTCACCAAAGAAGGTCAGCATCTGGAAAGCTACTTTTTTTATTTAAAAGAAACCACGAATGAGTATCAGCCGTTCAGTTTTAGCTTTGATCCCTTGCCTGAAGTAACACCAGATTCAATGGGTCTGGGCTTTGTTTCAAGCGATGTAATGTCTGAGTCTATGGGTTATGGCAACGTGTTGTATGTGGATTCCATTCAATTGACGGGCTTGAGTGTACAGCCGGCAGAGCTCAATGGTGATTTTGAAGAATGGACTTCAATTAATTATAAGAGACCTTTCTTCTGGGAAATTTCGGGAGCCTATCTACCCGGAAATTATCTGAGTGAAGATGCTTTTTTTGGTCAGTATGCCCTTAGACTGGAAAGCTTCGCCAGATACGATTACGATAGTCAGACAACTATGAATAATCCCCGAAGAGCAACTCTCGGTAGATGGAATGATGAAAATCAATTCTGGGAAGGAGGCTTGCCCTTGTACGGACAGGAGGATACGCTGGTATTTTATTATAAAT
Organism: Bacteroidales bacterium; assembly: GCA_012511135.1. Taxonomy (GTDB): domain Bacteria; phylum Bacteroidota; class Bacteroidia; order Bacteroidales; family UBA1402; genus UBA1402. The sequence goes on from JAAZGQ010000476.1 coordinate 1,596, forward strand.
ACATGCCGGCAAGCACGGATGATACAGCAATAATTCATTTGAATTTTTTGAAGGGCGAATCACATGTCCAAATGCTTACTCGTTATCTTTATGTATCAACAGAGTACGTAGAAGTAAAAATTCCGTTTGATACAAAATTTATGTGGACCAAGCCCGACAGGTTGATAATTGAAACTTACAGCAGTCTGTGGGAAAATCAGGAGGCGCGTTTTGTAGGATCAACACTTCTACTGGACGGCTTTATGTTGCTGGACGGACCCATTGACCCAGGTGACCCAGGTGACCCGGGTGACCCAGGTGACCCCGGTGATCCCGGGAACATACCCATTACAAAAGCCACTGTTTTTCCCAACGGTGATTTTGAAGCCTGGGACAGTATCAGCTACGAATATCCGGAGAATTATCCCTTTACCTCCAATATGTTCCGCACCTTCCTGGATCCTTTTGTGCCGACAGCCGTCAAAAGCACTTTTGCCCAAAGCGGCAATTACGCCCTGCGTCTGTTTAGTGA
>JAAZGQ010000477.1 GCA_012511135.1 Bacteroidales bacterium
ACGCTGAAAGCCGGAATAATCAGTTTGCCTTTTTTTCTTAGGCAGGTTTCCACGATTAGTTCGTAGAGAAAATCTTCGGGAGGATCGGCTTCCTGGTGAAGTCGATCTCCGTAAGTGGATTCTATAATAATATAGTCGGCCTGCGGAAAAGGCTGGGGCGACCTGAGGATGGTTTCTCCGTAGCGGCCCACATCACCGCTGAAAGCAATACGAGTGGTTTTGCCATTCTCTTTGAGCCTTAAATATACCGTAGAAGCACCCAGAATATGTCCGGCATCGTAGAGCTGTATTTCGATATCGTCGTCCACTCCGAAAGGACTGTTGTACGGGACTTTTTGAAACTGAGTAATAGCCTGTTTGACGTGTTCTTCGGTGTAAAGGGGCTCCAGAGGCTGGCGGCCTTCGACAAAACGTTTTTTGTTCAAAAAGCGAACATCGTTTTCCTGTATATAAGCAGAATTGAGCAATAAAATTTCTGAAAGATCAAGGGTGGCAGAAGTACCAAAGATGGGTCCCCTGAAGCCTTCTTTGACCAGTTTGGGAATCAGGCCGCAATGATCGATGTGCGCATGCGAAAGAATCAGGTAATTGACCTCAGCGGGATTGAAGCCAAATTCATTGTTCAATTCTACTGTTTCTTTGCCCAGGCCTTGAAACATGCCGCAATCCAAAAGAATATTTTTTCCGTTCGTAAGTGATATTAAGTGCTTGGAGCCCGTAACGGTTTGGGTTGCTCCGTGAAAAGTGATTTTCATAGTATCTTGTTTTTGTGATTACATCCGTTCAGGCACTTCGATGCCTAAAAGATACAGGGCTGTTCTGATTACTTTGGCTGTTTGTACCGAAAGAAGGATACGAAATTCTCTCAATGCGGAATTTGTTTCGTGCAAAACGGAATAATCGTGATAAAATTGGTTATACTCTTTGGCCAGTTCGTACACGTAATTAGCAATGATCGCCGGGCTGTAAGTGGTGCCGGCTTCTTTTACGGCTGCCGGAAATTCGTATAGATTCTTTATGAGGGATAATTCTTTATCCGATAACAGGCCGGTCAATTGTTCCTGCAGTTGTGCCCGGTAGCCCAATTCTTCTGCTTTTCTCAACACGGAACGTATGCGGGCGTAAGTGTATTGAATAAACGGACCCGTATTCCCGTTAAAGTCAATCGACTCTTTGGGGTTGAAGGTCATGTTTTTGCGTGGATCAACCTTAAGAATAAAATACTTAAGAGCCCCCAGCCCTACTATACGGACTATATTGGCAGCCTCCTCCCGGGTGCAGGAATCCAGTTTGCCCAATTCCTCGGAAGTTTCGCGGGCAGTAGAAATCATTTCTTCGATCAGGTCATCGGCGTCAACTACCGTACCCTCGCGTGATTTCATTTTACCCTCAGGCAGTTCCACCATACCATAGGAAAAATGCACCAGATCCTTGCCCCAGGCAAAACCCAGCCTGTCCAGCAAAATAGACAAAACCTTGAAATGATAATTTTGTTCATTTCCCACCACATAAATCATTTTATCGATGGGATATTCTTCAAAACGCAAGGCTGCCGTGCCAATATCCTGAGTCATATAGACCGAAGTGCCGTCGGTGCGCAGCAGTAATTTTTGAT
>JAAZGQ010000478.1 GCA_012511135.1 Bacteroidales bacterium
AAGGAATTTCACCTCCAAACATTCCATCGTTTTGGCTTGGGGGCGTTGAACCAGTTACAACTCTTCCCAAATTCTTAAGGGCTTTTTCCTCCCACCCCTTCTCATTCTTCACCGGGTCGCCAAACATTTCGAGAAACAGCGACTGGGCCAGCTCATCATACTTTTCAATGAGGGCTTTGGTTTTTTGGCGGTAGGCATCGGCAGCATCCAAAATGGCGGCTATCTTTTTCTGGGTTTCAAGCGGGGGGAGGGGGATTGGTATTGCCCTTAAGTCTTTTTGAGTTATTGCAGAAAAAGTACTTCCGGAGGCTTTATCCGCAAGTTTGTTCTCAATTGACCTTAAATAGTGTAGTAAATATTTCTGATCAAGGTTTTTCCCTGGTCTTATGGCACTAAGACCCCTTCCAATACAAGATTTAATGTTATTAATATTAGTGGGTCCAACAGGTGCTCTTACCGAAATGAGAATATCTCCTGGTAGTGCAATTTTTACAGGAGAAGCGCACCAAAATCGAACGTTTGGATATATTTTACCAAAGTCAGCCTTGCCTTGGAAAAACGGCATCCCCTTTTTTTTTTGGTTATACGTTGATGATGGAGGAGATTGACCGGCAACGATTGTGCAAACATCACCTAAGTTTTTCCATTCAATCATCTCAACAAATCCTCCAACAATTTAAGTGCGTCCATTCGCTCCTTGTCAAGCTGTTGGATCTGGTTAATAATCTCTTTTGGGGACTCATATTTAACTTCTTCGTACTCCACCTCTTTATACTTGCTAATGCTCAAGTCCCAGTCGTGGGCCTTTATCTCATCGAAGGGCACAAAAAAACTTTGTTCGGTGCGTTTGCGACTGCCTTCTTCCTTCAGGTTGTGAAAGCGTTGCAGGATGTCGGGTATGTCATTATCGGCGATCTCCTGGCGCTTGTCATCGAGACTATAGCCATCGGCCCGCATATCGTAAAACCATACCTGATCGGTGCCGCCGCTGTTGGTCTTGGTGAAGATCAACACGGCCGTACTCACCCCGGCATAGGGTTTAAATACCCCTCCGGGCATTGAAACAACGGCTTCCAGTTTTTGCTTTTCAACCATCTCCCTGCGAATGGCTTTGTGGGCGTTTGATGAGCCAAACTGCACTCCCTGGGGCACAATCACGGCAGCCCTTCCGCCTGTTTTCAGCATCCGAAGCATCAGCCCCAGGAAAAGCAGCTCGGTCTTTTTGGTTTTAACGGTCTTCAATATGGAGCTTTCCACCGAGTCGTAATCAAGGCTTCCGGTAAAAGGCGGGTTGGCAAGCACCAGGGTAAAGCACTCCCTCATATCTGCATTGCTTTCGCTCAATGAATCTTTCAGTATCAGGTTGGGCTGCCGGATGCCGTGCAGCTGAAGATTCATTGCCCCGATGCGGATCATCGTGCTGTCGAACTCAATGCCGGTAAACATTTTGGTGTTGTAATGTTCCCTGAAATCCTTGTCGAGAAACCAATCCGGATGGTTATGCCGAAGGTATTCGCCTGCAGCCACCAAAAAACCCGAGGTGCCACTGGCAGGATCACAGATCAGGTCATCCTTTTGGGGCTGAACCATATCGACCATCATTTTGATGATGTGCCTGGGTGGTCTGAACTGCCCGTTTTCTCCGGCAGAAGCTATTTTGCTCAGCATATACTCGTACAGGTCGCCCTTGGTGGCACGGGCTTCCATCTGGATCTTGTCCATCATCTGCACCACCTGGTCGAGCAGCCTGGGCGTGCCGATCATAAAGGTGGCACCCTTCATATAC
>JAAZGQ010000479.1 GCA_012511135.1 Bacteroidales bacterium
ACCGACCTTCCGGACAATCCTCAGTTTGCCCGCTTCAAACAAAGCGGCATGTATCTCAAAACCCCGGGCAACTGGACTATGGTGCATTTTACCCAGCCCTATTTTGAGAAGAAAAACATGAACAACGAGGATTTCGACCGCCTGTATCCGGGTACTCAACGGCAAAACGGCGATATCCATGTGTTCGGAGCCAAAATTATTGAAGGCGATATTGTGAACCTGAACGGCTACATCCATGTGTTGGACAAAGTGGAAATGCCTCCGTTGAGTATGTGGGAATACATGACAGCCAACCCGAATCTCTCGGAATTCTGCCGTTTGCTGGAACGTTTCTGCGAACCGGTTTTCGATCCTGTAGCCACCGAAAAATTGCGCGAAACCCATCCCGAAAGTACGGACTCGGTCTTTTACATCAGTTTCTTCGACACAGCCGATCGCACCATCGTTGACGAAAACGGCAACGAATACACGGTGGAAAGCCTGCTTTTCTCGCCGGCTGCCAACGAAACCCAAAATCAGGCCATTGTGGGCCAATTGCCATCGGATATGCCGGCCATCTTCGCTCCCGACAACGAATCCATGCAACAGTACATCGAGAACAGCTTCCTGAGTGAATATCCTCTCTGGGACAGCGTTCCCGATGATCTGGCGGCCAAATTCGTCAGGACGCACATGAAACGCTCCTTCCTGAACGCTTTGCCCACCCGTATAGATAATATGGTAGACGACGTCAAGGGCGACGATATGGGCTATACCCTCGAAAACGTGGTCGATGCCCAAATCTGCCGCAACGGTCTGGTTTACACTCTGAACGACGTGGTTGATCCCCGTGACTTTAAAACAGTGGTGGCTCCTCTGCTCAAAAACCCCGCTACCCGCATTTTCAACTGGATTATCAACGAAAGCAGCAACAATACAGCCCTCAAGTTTAATTACTACCTGACTTCGCTCGAAAATAAATTCAGCTTGTTTATACCTCTGGATTCCAGCTTCTCCGCCTATCCCGATCCGGTGAACCAAAGCTCTGCTACCCTCGAAAAAAAGAAGATGCGTTTCTTCTTTGACGAAGATAAAAAGCATGTCAATTACATTTCACTCAACAATACCGGAGACTCCATAGCGGCACCTGCCTATAACGCCGATGTTGTTCGTAACAGGCTCAAAGACATAGTTGACCACCATATTGTGGTAGGGGAACGCTCTCCCGGGCAAAAATTTCTGCAGACCAAGGGCGGAGCCTACATCAAAGTGGATGACGGAGCTCAGGGCCTGCGTTTTCAGGGAGCCGGCGATCTGGAGAAGGGCACTTATGCCAAAGTAATTGCCCAATACGATTACAACAACGGTATACACAACGGCACCGTCTATTTGATAGACAAGGCCCTGGAACATACCCTGAAATCCTTTTACTCCTTGGCTCAGAAAAACATAACGGACAACAGCAACATCAGCGAATTCTTTAAACTGATCGAAGACTTTGACGATCCCGATGCCACCTTCTTTGCCGATCGTGAAGTCGCTTCTGACAGAACTCTCTTTTACAGGACTGTCTCGGCGGCCAAACAAACCGAATTTATGCGACCCATTTTCTATAAGAGTGACGGCATCGATTATTTCGTGCCTTTTCTGGGCTTGTACAATTATACCGTATTTGTACCCACCAATACTGCTCTTGACCGGGCCCGCACCGAAGACCGTCTGTTTATGAACAAAGAGCAGATTGCCACTCTGGGCAACGATTCGGCTATGATTGCAGAGATTAAGAAAACCATCACCTTTATCAAAAATCACTTTGTTGACGGAGCCTATTTTACCGAACAGTATTATATGGACGAATGGGCCGAAGACGACGGCCTGCCTCGTACCACCACTACTTCGGCCAAAAACCAGAAGAACAAGCAATTTTATAATTTGCACATCAGTCAGAACGGTTCTCACCTGAGTATCAGGAAAAACATCAATGCCGGTACTATTCTGGGAACAACCATAAGCGGTAACGAAAACATCATGTGCCGGCAGTACAGCTTTGCCAGCGGTAACATTGCCACCAATTCGAGAATTATTGTTCATTCTGTTGATGGAGCCCTGCCCCCCAACAACGAATAAAAAACAGTTATGAAAAGAATAAAAATTGCGGTAGTTTTCGTCGTATGCCTGTCGTGGAGTCTGACAGCCTATGCACAGCAAAACATAGTCCGGGGACTGATTACTTCGGCAAACCAGGAGCCGCTGATTTCTGTTACCATCACAGAGATTGACAAAACCAATCGTATTGTGAACGGAGCATACAGCAATTACGACGGTGAATACGTACTACAGGTAAGAGACAGATCCAACAAGCTGCGTTTCAACTACGTAGGATTCGTTACTCAGGATCAGGAAATTGGTGAACGCTCGGTGATTAATGTGACTCTGCAGGAAGAATCCCTGGAATTGTCCGAAGCAGTGGTCACCGGAAAAGCCGTTACTAACACGGGAACCATGAACATACCTACCCGGGAGATCTCCTTTGCCATGCAAAAAGTCGATGCCAAAGAATTCGAAGGCATTCAGGTGACCTCGGTCGAAGACGCTCTGCAAGGCAGGGTGAGCGGACTGGACATTGTTTCCAACTCGGGAGCACCCGGCTCGGGTATGTCTATGCGTATACGCGGTACGACATCACTGAGAAGCGACGGTTCACAACCCCTGATTGTAGTCAACGGCGTGCCCTACGAAACCACCGTGGCTTCTGATTTTGACTTTGCCACAGCCCGTGAAGAACAATACGCCGAGCTGCTCACCGTCAATCCCGACGACATCCTGGAAATCGTGGTGCTCAAAGACGCGGCCTCCACGGCCATCTGGGGAGCTCAGGGAGCCAATGGCGTGTTGCAGATCACCACTAAAAAAGGCGCCCGGGGCAAACCCAGGGTTCAATACACCTACAGGCTCACCTCGGCCTTTATGCCCAAGCCTATACCGCTGCTCAACGGCGACGAGTACACCATGCTTATGAAAGAAGAGTACCTCAACCCTGCCCTGAACACCAATCAGGGGAATATCCCTGAATATAGCTATGTTCAGGACGGCTCTGCTTTCTTTTGGAACTACAACAACAACACCGACTGGGTTAAAGAAATCACCCGCCCTGCCTGGAAACACGACAACAACCTCTCCATCAGCGGTGGCGGTGAAAGGGGCGATTACCGTATTTCCTTCGGTTATCTGGACGAACAGGGTATTGTCCACGGACAAGGCCTGAGGCGCTTTACCAACAGGACCGACCTGGGTTACGTGCTATCGGACAGGCTGATATTCAGGACAGAACTGGCCTATACTTATTCGGACAACGACAGAAATTACGACAACGATATACTGAACAAAGCCCTGCGCAAAATGCCCAACGTCCCGGTATACGCCAGGGACGAGTATGGTAATTACACCGATGTTTATTTTAACATAGACCGGGCCTCTTCCAATCTGCATGCCGATCAACGCGACATGGTCAACCCGGTGGGTCTGGTGAATCTGGCCAGCTACAATTCCAAAAGTTACCGTATTCTCCCAACTTTCAGGCTGCAATACGACATTTTGGATCCCAACAAAAGCATACTGCGCTTTAAATCCTCTGTATCGATGGATGTCAACAGCATCCACACTACCCGTTTCTTCCCCAAAGAGCTTTCGGGAGCCAATTACGACAACACATCGATCAATTACGCCTTTGACGGTGACGAGGAAAGCACCAACATCCGGCTGGACAACAACCTCACCTGGCAACCCAGGCTGGACAACGGCCATGCCTTTATGATGTACGGATCGGTGCAGACCACCATAAACAAAGGCAGCTCTCAGAGCCTGGGCTCCTATTGGGCGCCTTCGTCCTACATTCAGAATGTGTCCGAAGGTTTTACTTCAGAGACCAAATCCTATTCCAGCGAATCTCATGGCTATGGTATGTTTGTATCGTCACACTATGCCTATCTGGAGCGTTATATTGTTGATTTCGTCTTGCGCCGCGACGTGAGTTCCCGTTTCGGAAAAAACAACCGGGTGGGTTATTTCCCGGGTGTATCTTTAAAGTGGATAGCCTCGGACGAAGACTTCCTGCAGTCGGTGTCCTGGATAGATATGCTGGCCGTCAGGCCCAGCTGGGGCATTTCGGGTAATACGCCCAATTCGTCCTATCTGCATTACAGCAAATATTCCACCTATCCCTATTCCTATGTAGATATGCCGGCGGTATATCCAAACGGATTGCAAATTAGTAATCTGCGTTGGGAAAAAACCACACAGATTAACATGGGTATCGATTTTGGCTTTTTGAAAAACCGGCTGGTTGGTGATGTTAACTTTTACCACAAACGCACCACCGATCTCTTGTTTCAGAATCTGCCCATTCCCTCGTCCTCCGGTTATTCGACCCAATCCTACGAAAATACCGGCACCATGGACAACGATGGCTGGGAACTCAATATGAGAGCTCCTTCCATAATTAAAGCCGGCGACATCTCGGTTGATCTCAGCCTGAACCTCTCGAATTATTACAACACTATCATGGAGCTCTCCGACAAAATTGACCTCTCCAAAGGAGAAATGATCAACAACGGAGAATATTTACGCAACATTATTATAGGTAATCCCCTGGGTTCGTTTTACGGCTACCGCTTCAAAGGGGTGTACCAATACACCGAATACATACCCGGCGTACAGGAAAATGCTCCTGTAGCCAGAGACGCCCAGGGCAACATTATTTACGACCGTTTTGGAGTGCCCAAGCCTATGTGGTTTAATTACGGTGGTTCCAATGCTTACCAGTTCCAGGGAGGCGATGCCATTTACGAAGACATGAACCACGACGGCAGCATCGACGAGCTGGACGT
>JAAZGQ010000480.1 GCA_012511135.1 Bacteroidales bacterium
CCGACAATTGAACATCCACAATAGAATCGTTAATAAAATACAGGTATTCAATATAATGAGAATCCTTGTCCGAAAGCTTTTGCTTCTCTTGGTTTTTCCACTCACCGAGTATATCCTTGGTACTAAACTCCGTCGGCTGATTATTCTTTCCCAGGCAGGAAGCAGCAACGATAAGTATACCCAAAAGCAGGAAACTGTTACGTAATTTTCTTTTCATGGCTGTAAAGCTGTATTTATGTCAAAAAAATATTGAATATTATTATAACGTTAAGCTGAAACTTTTATTTCCCTCTTTCGGTTATTATATTCATTTAGCTGAGAAATTATTTTTTGATACTCAGCAAAAAATCCTCAGAAATAGATAGCAGATCAAACAATTTCTATCAGTTAAAAGTTTAAGAACAAGATTCTGTCATGAATAAGCTTTGAGCAATAGCTGAGCACTATAATCTGAGTTTTTCCCTAAGCAGTTTATACCCTGCCTGGCTTAGCTTTATTTTATCGCCGTTTTTCAACATCAATTGCTGACTTTGTTTTTCGTATAATTCGATACGGGAGATGGCTTCCACATTGACGATGCAGGAACGGTGCACGCGGATAAACTGATTTTCGGGAAGCTGCGTTTCGAAATATTTCATCGTCTGTTCTTTCAGGAACTTTCCTTTATCGGTGACCACTTGCACGTAATCTCCGTCAGCAAGCAGGCATATAACTTCGGCAATCGGTACGACATGGATTTTGCTGCCCGATTTTACGGCAATTCTTTCGATTAGCGATGTCTTGTCAGTTTCATTCCTACTGTTTTCAGATTCATTCCGACTGTTTTCATGTTCCGGGTTTCTGTCGTTATTTTCTTCATCGTTTTTTTCCTGTTCCTTTTCGTATTTCAGGCAAAGCAGCAATATCAGCAGGTAAACCAGTACTGAGGAGAAAATACGCACCGGAATCAGGGCATAAAAAACAGTACGATACTCTTCGTCAAAAAACAAGAACTCAATTGAATATCCCATACCGATGGTAAGTCCGAGCGCGACAACACCCAGCGCTACATAATTCACGACCCTGACGGGAAGTTGCAGCACATTCATATTTCCAAAGCGAATCACATTCAGTAAGGGAACTGCGATTACAAAGTATAAGATGCAGTAAATGAATGTATCAAACAGCAGTATAAAGAAAGGCAAGGGTACAACAAGCGTATGGAGTGACAAAGTTTGCAATACCGCGAACCCTGCTAAACCAAAGACAATGAGCCTCCATTTGTTTTTGATAACCTCAAATTGCATCAATTGATGAATTAATCAAAACGAAAAGCTTAGCCTACAATTTCTCCACCACCGAATATGCAGGACCCTGTCACTATAAGCCTGCGTGTTTTGTCTATCGGTTCTATGATTCTGCGTTTGTCTTCAAAGCCTCCGAAAACCGCATCTAAGTTAGAAACAACTGTCCAGTCGCCCGGAATATATAAGGTAATTCCTCCGAAAATCGCATTAATTTCCAGGTAAGAATCACCCTCCGTCAGTTTGGTCCTGCGTAAATCAAGTGTTGCTCCTCCAAAAATAGCGTTCATCTCCCCGCCTTTAAACACTTCGTCTAAAATAATGTGTTCTCCGCTTCCAAAAATAGTGTTTTTTTCGAAACCGGATGATAAGTTGCCGGTGGATTTATGCTGATAGTGATGACTTTTGTATTTCCAGTAATCGGACCAATCTTTTTGAGGAGCAAGAAAACGAAAGGTAATGAAGATCAGACCGGCGCAAATGAGTAGAAAGGGCCAGTAAACAGCGGTAAAATTATCTCCCATGCCCGGGAATGTTTCGGGAAAAGCCCTGAAGATTTTCGGCAGCAGAAAAAACGCTCCTACGATAATCCATACAGAACCCCAGGCAAATTGTTGTTTTTTGCAGAAGTGGCACAATCCGATCAGGATCAGTATAGAAGGCCAAGAGAAAATAATGCCTTTATAAGTTTGAGGAATAATATCAAAGTTGATTCCGAGTAAAACGGCTCCTACTACTATTAATAATATACCGAAGCCCAATCCGCGAAAACGACGCGGATAACTTGTGTTGTTTGTTGATGTTTCCATTTTTTTCGATTTTAAAATTTTTCGGGACAAATGTATAGTCTGAGCTAAGTGTTCCCAAAAAAAAATCGACGAACAAAGGATTTTTCCTGATGAATAAACGAGTTTATTAGTTCATTGAGTACAAATAGCAACAGGATCTCAATTATTGCACCTCAACAATTACCCTTTTGTACCTGCTCAGCGAGGGCTGGCCACCAAGCCCTCCACGTCCCATTGATTGGAATAACATAAAAAACGCACCAGCGACATGGCATCGTTTCGAGGATAAGCTGTTGTTAATCTATACTGTTAAGGTATTGTTCCAGCATGGTATAAGCTTCCTTGTTTATTTTATTGCGGTCTTCGTGATCTTTGGGATTCAGGCCCTGTTTCTTTTCCCAATCATCGGGCATGCCATCCAAATCGGTATCCAGAGGAGCTTGGGCAGCCTTCAATTGCGGCCAGCCGCCTACGTCTTCC
>JAAZGQ010000481.1 GCA_012511135.1 Bacteroidales bacterium
CAGGCCTGGCCAAAGAGGGAATGATCCCATTCTGTAACATTTATTCCAGCTTTGCCCAAAGAGCCTATGATAATATTATTCACGATGTAGCCATACTTAAACTGCCGGTAGTACTTTGCCTGGACAGGTCCGGTTTGGTTGGAGAAGACGGCTCTACCCATCAGGGAGCTTTCGACCTGGCCGCCCTGCGATGTATTCCAAATTTGACTATTGCATCACCACTGGATGAACATGAATTTCGTAATATGATGTACACCGCTCAGTTGCTCAGCGACCGTCCGTTTATAATACGTTATCCCCGGGGCAAGGGTTATCTTTCGGACTGGAAAAACCAAATGGAAGAAATTCCCGTTGGCAAAGGGCGTTGTCTGATTAAAGGCGAGAAAATGGCGGTGTTGAGTATAGGGCCTATAGGCCTGACTGCCAAAAAGATAATTGAACAGCTCAATGCCAATGACTACTCTGTCGCTCTCTATGATTTCCGATTTGTGAAACCTTTGGATCAGGAATTAATAAATGAAATCGGTTCCGGATTTAAAAAAGCGATTACTCTCGAAAACAGCGCAGTCAAAGGTGGTTTTGGCAGTGCAGTAATAGAAGCCTTATCCGAGAATAATTATTGCACCGAGCTTATTCGTATGGGCATACCCGACAAGTTTATCCCTCACGGCACAATAGAAGAGCAACACCAGCTGTGTACACTGGACGAAGAAAGCATAAGGCAAACCATTATTAAACACTACAACCAGAAATAAATATCCTCTGTTATGAATATTATAGTAGCAGGAGCAGGCGAAGTCGGAGTACATCTGGCCAAAATGCTATCCAAAGAAAACCATAACATCATTGTTCTTGATGAAAAGGAGGAGGTATTAGAAAACCTGAATTCCAATTACGATCTAATGACGGTAATTGGTTCCCCCACTTGTCTTTCTGCACTAAAAGACGCAGGTTGCAGCTCATCTACCGACCTTTTTATTGCCGTCACTCCCGAAGAAAGCCGAAATCTTACATCATGTATACTGGCATCCAAATTAGGAGTAAAAAAAACAGTCGCCAGAATTGAAAATGCGGAATATCTGCATCCCGACCAAAAAGCCTTTTTTGAACAATTGGGCATTAACTCCTTAATCTGTCCCGAAATCCTGGCTGCCCGCGAAATTGCAGACAGCCTTATTCGCCCCTGGGTACGTCAATGGCATGAATTCAACAACGGAACACTTATTCTGATAGGCGTCAAGGTTAGAGAAGAGGCCAAAATTGTAGGCAAAGAACTAATGACTCTTTTTACTCACAACGAATCCTGCCGTATTGCTGCAATTAAAAGGGGAAAAGATACCATTATTCCCGGAGGACACGACAAAATAGAAACCGGCGATATGGTTTACTTTGTCACTACCAAAGATTATATTGAGACAGTTCGTAAAATGGCTGGTAAACCTCACACTGAAGTACGCAATGTCATGATTATGGGAGGAAGCCGTATAGCGATGCTTACTGCCGAAAAAATTGCCCATAAATTTGATGTAAAAATACTGGAAGTCAAAAAGGAACGTTCCGATATGGTAAAAGAACGACTCAGATCCAAAGCTATGGTTATTCTGGGTGACGGACGGGATATTGACTTACTTCACGACGAAGGCATTGAGCATGTTGAAGCTTATATAGCACTAACCGGCAATTCAGAAACGAATATTCTTTCCTGTCTGGCCGCAAAGCGTTTCCAGGTACAACGCACTGTAGCCGAAGTCGAAAACAACGATTACATTCCTTTGGCCGAAGGTTTGGACATAGGGATAGTGATCAACAAAAAGCTGATCGCTGCCGGACATATTTACCAGATGATGCTGGATGCAGATGTTTCGAATATGAAATGCCTCACTTTTGCCGACGCCGAAGTAGCAGAATTTGTAGTCAGAGAAGGGGCCAAAATTACCAAATCCAAAGTGATGGATCTCCGTTTACCCGAAAATGTCAGTATAGGAGGTCTCACCCGAGGCAACAAAGGCATAATCGTTTACGGGAACACTCAGATTTTGCCCGGCGACAGAGTGGTTTTGTTTTGCCCAAGTGCTTACCTGCACAAAGTGGAGAAATTTTTCAAATAAAAATTTAATGTCAAAATCGCTCTTCAACATACGCTTAATATTTAAGTTTCTGGGCTACCTGCTATTTCTGGAAGCCTTTCTTATGCTGGCCTCGAGCGGAATAGACCTTTTTGCCGGGAATAAATTATCATTGGTATTTATTAAATCAGCCGCCATTACTGCCGGAGCAGGACTGCTGTTGTCGCTAATTGGCATTCATGCCCGACGAGACATCGGCAAACACGAAAGTTTTGTGATGGTCACTCTGGTTTGGGTTTTATTTTCACTGTTTGGAGCTTTACCCTTTTACCTTAGCGGATATTTTAACAGTTTTACAGATGCCTTCTTCGAAAGCATTTCCGGCTTTACAACAACAGGATCATCCATACTGACAGATATAGAAGTCTTATCAAAAAGTGTTTTATTTTGGCGTAGTCTTATTCAATGGCTGGGGGGTATGGGTATAATTCTGCTTTCGCTGGCTGTCATGCCATTGCTTAAAATGGGCAATTATCAATTGCTGACAGCCGAAGTCCCCGGTCCCATTTACGACAAGATCCACCCCAGAGTTACTGTGGCCGCCCGCCGTTTATGGTTTCTCTATGTTGGACTTACATTCACACAGGCCATCTTGTTGAAATTTGGCGGAATGAGCTTTTTCGACGCTATTTGTCACTCTTTAACGACCATGGCGACAGGGGGCTTTTCAACCAAAAATGCCAGCATTGCCCATTGGGATTCTGCGTACATCGAAAGTGTCACTATCTTTTTTATGTTCCTGGCCGGTACCAGTTTTGTTTTTTTGTTTAGAATTCTCAGTGGTAAATTTTATAAAATTAAAAACAACGAAGAATTTAAGGTTTACTTCTACATTGTGATTGTTTCAGCCCTCGTTTTGAGTACTGCCCTTTATTTATTTACCGATCTTTCAGTATTCAAGTCCATCAGAGCGGGTTTCTTTCAAACAGTTTCGATTATTACTACCACTGGTTACACTACGGCAAATTATAGTATATGGGTTCCGGGGCTTCGTTTCTTGCTGATTATCATGATGCTTTTTGGAGGTATGTCAGGATCCACTTC
>JAAZGQ010000482.1 GCA_012511135.1 Bacteroidales bacterium
CCACCTGCAAAGCGTTGTTTCCGCAGGAAGCCGGCGAAGGAAAATAATCATCTTCCCAAAGAGCTTCGCCTGACAAACGCTGCCAGTTGGACAAAAAAACCGACTGCAACTGCAAGACCCCCGGACCGGCTATCCGGCAATGAGAATCAGCCCAGCGACCCCAGCGAAATCCGTTCACATAGCGGTCGCTGATGTTCATTCCACCTATGTAGCCGATCAGGCCGTCTATAACGATCAATTTTCGGTGATCACGGTAATTGAGCCGCGCCGTCAAAGGCAGTATACGGACTTTTGAAAAAGCACGTACCTGCACGCCATTATCTGCCAGCTCTTTGAAGTAGGCTTTTTTGGTTCTCCAACAACCCCAGTCGTCGTAGATGATTCTGACCTCTACCCCACTGCCCGATTTGCGTATAAGCAGATCCTTCAGAACATCACCCCAGAGGCCGTTTTCGAGGGCGTAATATTCCAGGTGAATAAAAAGTCTGGCTTCTTCCATGTCGGCCAACATTTGTCGGTATTTATCGGCCGCAAGGCTAAAAAACATCAGGTCGTTGCCTCCCATCAAAGGGGCATCCTGAATGTTTTTGAGCAATTTGACGGAATTGACAAATGCCCGGGGATACTCTTGTTCATCCAATACCCTGCTTTTGATCAAAAAGGCCTGGTCTTTGCCTCTGTATTTTCTTCTTTTGTAAGCGTACTTCTTGGTAAAATCCTGTCCTATAAAGAAATAGGCAATCAGTCCCAGCAGGGGCAGAAAAACCAACATCAGAATCCAGGCCACAGTCTTGAGCGGATTGCGGTTTTCGGAAATAATCACCAGTATCACCCCCAGCACCGTAAGAGCCACCAGAAAATATACAAGCTGCTGAATGATTTCGCTCACAACAAAAAGCTTTTAAAAAATAAGTCGCCTGATACTATTGTTCCAACAATTAAGGCATCACTTCCAGGCCTTCCCATTTCACTTTCCATTGGCCGTTGTCGGGGAAACCGGGATTCCTGCCCTCGCTGCCCTCCCAGCCGGCACACATCATGGCCACAGCCGTGAGCAAGCCTCCGTTGCCGGGCAAATACACCCTCAGGCGGCCGTCCTGGTAATTGTGTCCGTTGATCAGATAAGTATTGGTGCGCCTGTCCATGAGCAAAGCATCCACAGCCTTTTCGGGCAGGCCGATGCGGGCGGCACTCATGGCGGTCATGGGATAATCCCAGCCCCAGGTTTTGCCCCAGTTCCAGTTGTCCCAGATCCAGTTGAAAGTATTTATCATAATATCCTTGCGCACCAGCCTGGATACGGGCATACCACCCATAGCCGCCAACACGGCCATATGATCGGAGGTGTAACGAGTATCGATGTAAGTATCCGGAGCAGTTTCGGCAGCCAGATACAAGACGTTGTCGTGCGCCAGAGGCGAAAGCTTGTCCAGCATAATCTCCCAGTCCATTTTTTATTGTAATCCCAGGGGCAATCGCCATTGCTGAGCCACACTCAGGACGTAATGCGAATAAGCCAGCTCAAAGGGCGAATTGATGGTTTCCGAAGCCCTGAGGGTTTCCTGAGCCGGAATGGCTCCCTGCAGAATATAGCGGTCTTCCAGGCCGTCGTAATCGGCAAAGTCTGCCATAAATTCGGCTGTTTTGAACACCAGGTCGCTGTATTTGATCAGAACCGAGCTGTCCTTTTGATGACGGAACAGCAATTCGGCCATATATATAATGTGCGGTTGTTGCCAGATCAAAAAGGA
>JAAZGQ010000483.1 GCA_012511135.1 Bacteroidales bacterium
GTAAGAGGCAGCACCCAGAGCAGCCGAAGCCAGAATGGAGCCGCGATAGGATTCGTAAAGGTCGGCTCCCATACCGGCCACATCTCCTACGTTATCGCCGACGTTGTCGGCAATAGTAGCAGGATTGCGGGGATCGTCTTCGGGAATGCCGGCTTCCACTTTACCGACGAGGTCGGCTCCGACATCAGCAGCCTTGGTGTAAATACCTCCGCCCACACGGGCAAACAAAGCCTGAGTAGATGCACCCATACCAAAAGTCAACATGGTTGTGGTGATGATCATATTTTTTTGTTCAGGACTGGCTGCATCCACAAAATAATTCAAGATCAGGTACCAGGCAGAAATATCCAGCAAGGCTAAGCCTACGACCACCAGGCCCATGACGGCACCACTGCGGAAAGCCACCTGCAGGCCCTGATTCAGCGAAGTCCGGGCAGCATGGGCAGTGCGTGCAGAGGCATAAGTCGCAGTCTTCATACCCAGAAAACCGGCCAGACCTGAAAAAAATCCTCCCGTCAGAAAGGCAAAGGGAACCCAATTGTTTTGTAGCCTGAAATAAGCCATCAGGGCAAAAATCAAGGCCAGCACAATAAATACGATAATGACGACTTTGTATTGTTGTTTGAGATAAGACATCGCTCCTTCGCGTACGAAACCTGCAATTTTTTTCATCAAATCGGTTCCTTCGTCTTTTTTCTTCATTTGCCTGTAGAAGTACAAAGCAAAAAGCAAGGCTGTGACAGCCGCCAGCGGGATTAACCAAAAAATTGTATCTACCATGGTTCTTTTTATTTTATTTAGATTTAAGTCGGGACAAAAATATAAACTCCCCGCGCAATTGGCAACAGCTAAACGGCATTTATTTTGGATAATATATAAAACGGAGAATGATATTTTGTAAACCGATCTTTTTTATAACTTTGTATGGCGATTGAATCTGATAGAGCCAATCGGAATTAGTTAATACTTATAAAGCTTATATATAGAGGGATAAAAATGAGAATAAATCATTATAAAACATATAATTAATAAATTATTAATATTTAACAAGCTTGCTCTTGCTAAGGGATGTCAGGCACGTTATCTTTGATTCGCAAACAATTTAAACAATACTCATATGTCAAAAGAACAAACAGAACAAAAAAGTCCTGCAGCAGAAAAACTGAAAGCCTTGCAAATGGCAATGGAAAAAATAGAAAAAAGCTACGGTAAAGGTTCCATTATGAAAATGGGCGACGACAAGGTGGTCGATGTCCAGGTTATTTCTTCCGGATCCATTAGTCTAAACGCAGCCCTGGGAGTAGGGGGCTTTCCCCGGGGAAGAGTAATAGAGATTTACGGCCCGGAATCCTCCGGTAAAACCACTCTGGCCATACACGCCATTGCCGAAGCGCAAAAAGCCGGTGGTATTGCGGCCTTTATTGATGCCGAACATGCTTTTGACCGCTTTTATGCCGAAAAACTGGGAGTGGACATTGCCAATTTATGGATATCTCAGCCCGATAGCGGAGAACAGGCTCTGGAGATTACCGAACAACTCATTCGCTCTTCGGCTGTAGATATTGTTGTTATAGACTCTGTCGCGGCCTTGACTCCCAAGGCTGAATTGGAAGGAGAAATGGGCGATTCCAAAGTAGGACTCCAGGCCCGCCTAATGTCTCAGGCTTTACGTAAACTAACGGCCACCATCAGCAAAACCAATACCACCTGTATTTTTATCAACCAGCTTAGGGAAAAAATCGGGATTATGTTCGGTAATCCGGAAACTACTACCGGAGGGAATGCCCTTAAATTTTATTCTTCCGTGAGACTGGACATTCGCCGTATCGGACAGATTAAAGACGGAGACGAAGTTATTGGCAACCAGACTCGTGTCAAAGTAGTTAAGAACAAAGTAGCTCCACCTTTCCGTAAAGCCGAATTTGACATTATGTACGGGGGAGGTATATCCAAAACCGGAGAATTGATCGATTTGGGTTCCGATTTGGGCATCATCAAGAAAAGCGGTTCCTGGTATTCTTACAAAGACAGCCGACTTGGCCAGGGCAGGGAAGCTGCCAAAGAATGTATGCGAGACAACCCGGAGTTGGCCGAAGAAATTGAAAAACTAATCTATGGGGCGCTAAAAAAATAGGAGATCTAATAACCTTAAATTCATGCAATTATGAAAAGCGAAGAAGAAGATTTGTTGGAATACGACGACGAAGAAGCCCTGAGTTTCATTCGAAATCAACTTCCTCAGGAAATGAAATCCGGACATAGTGATGACGATTATTACTATTTGCTGGACAGCATTTATGAGTATTACGAAAGTAAAGGTTTTCTAAACGATGACGAACAGGAGGTTTCGGTTGATCTGGATGAATTGAGTGACTTCGTCTATAAAGCTGCTAAAGAAGAAAAGCTGAACTTCAGCAGAGAAGAGGTAGGCTTTTTTGTGGATGCCGAAATCGCCTATTGCGAAAGTCTGGGTATATTCGAGACCGAAGAATAAAAGCTTGAAAACTGCATAATACAGCCTTCAAGCCTTTTATTATTGACGTTGGAGAGATTGAGCTTATTTAGTTGATTCGCTTTTGGGCTTTTTCTCTTCCTTTTCTTTTACCTGAGCTTCTTCATTTTCGGGCATATCCTGGTTTGCCGATTCCTCTTCCTGAACCGGAGCAAATTCTGTATAGCCTTTTTCTATCAATAAATTATACCAAATCAACAACTTTCGGATATCCGAAGGATAGACTCTTTCTCTATCGTAATCGGGAAGCACGGTGGCAAAATAGGCTCTGAGTTCGTCGTTGCCTGCTTTGGGATCTATACTGAGTTTTTCTCCACCGGCTTTGGTTTTGAGCAGTTCCAGTACTTCGTGCAAAGCTTTTTCACCGTTTTCGGTGTACATCGAAATTTCTCCCAGGGACATGATTTTGTCCTTGCTGTAGGCTGGCATTCTTTTACCGTCGACCAGGGATTCTACAATAAGCATATTTTTGCCCTGGCTGAGCATTTTGTACAAACCCGGTTTGCCTGAAACGGCGACAATTTTCTTCAACATCTTGGTAATTAATTTTTTAGGTGAATTATTACATTAATTAAAAAATCAGCTTATTCGGATAATTTTTTTATTAGTTCTGTAACCTGGGGCAACAAGGCAGTGTGCCCCTCATTATTTATGATAAAATCGGCTTTTAATTTAAGTATATCTTCGGGCAACTGACGGCGGATACGCTCCCTGACCTGTTCAGGATTCCAGCCTTTGTTGCGGCAGACCCTTTCAATGCGCAAACTGTCGTTTGCCGTAACCACTGCAACATAGTCGGAAATTTTGTCCAGGCCTGCTTCGTACAAAAGGGCCGTTTCGTGTACAATCAGTGGGTAATTCTTGTGTATTTGTTTCCATTCTCCAAAGTATTCGATTACAGCCGGATGAACCAGGGCATTTAATTTAGTAAGGCGGACTGGGTTGTTAAAAACGATCGAAGCCAGTTGTTTAGTATTTAGCTTGTTGTTTTCATCAAATATACCTTCGCCAAATAATGTAACTAGTCCCTGGTGCAAGGCAGAGCTTGTTTCGTAGAGCTCTTTGGCCGCAGAATCAGCATCGAATACCGGAATGCCCAGTACTCTGAAAATTTCTGCAACAGTTGACTTACCGCTGCCAATGCCACCGGTCAGGGCCAGGATTTTCATCGGAGAATTATTTTTTTTCTATCAGGCATTCAACCTTATCAGGATGCAGACTGAGTCGCCGCACATATTCCGGTATCTTAATCAATTGAATGCTCTGCAGATCTTCTTTTGATTTAATTAAATCCTGGTAGGAAATGCCCAGCCTGAAATCTTCCGCTTTGACTGCCTGATAATTGGATCTGCTTACCAGAAAAGAGACCGTTACTTTTGAAGGGAAGGAGCGCAAAAGCAAATTATCCGGAAAATCCAAGCCATGAACGGGGATTTCGTAGCGAATTTCAGTAAATTCTTCTACTGGCAAATGTACCTTTACAGTGGTTTGAGAAAAATGGACCCCTTCAATGGCTTTAAGTTTTACGTTCAGACTTATAGAATCTTTCAGCACTGGCAAATCCAGAGCTTCGGTTTCTATTTGCCTGAGAGTATCTAAAATGGAGGCTGGAGCATAAGCTGTTACAAAGGCTGGTAGTACAGAAGGTTCTTCAACAAGCATGTATTGCTGTGAAAGGCCTATGTGAGCATTCAGTTTGACGGGAAGGTCTTTTTGTTCTTTTTCGACAAAATATAGAATCAGGCTGTCAGGGCTAATCCTTAAAATTTGAGCACTGGGCTTAAGTTTTGCAAAAATGGCCGGTTTAAGTTGTTCAAGAGGAATTCTGCTAATACCGTCTTCTTCACGCCAACGCAACAAATCAAGTTCGAGTCCGAGTTTGCGGCGGCGAGTAAAATAATTGTAGAGATGACTGCCCTTGTCCCGTATGGTTACTTTTATGCTGCGGGGTAATTCGTTGGTGACAATGATGTGTTCAGGCAATTTTCCATATTTCAGGGGAATGGATAATTCTGATTGAGAAACTGCCTGGGTACTTTGTAGAAACCAAAATAAAACGGAAAGGCCCAAAAATAACAGAAAAACATAAAACTCCTTGTTCTTGTTCGAAAACAGGAGATAATATGTTTTTCTGAATAGTCTTCGGGCCTTGGCCCATTTTAGTTTGAAATCCATTATTTTGAAGGATTGGCAGCAGGCTCGCTAGCGGCGAATACTGCTGTTTTTTCGATACGTATACGAACGTTTTCTGATATTTCAACAATAAAAGCATCGTCCTTGATGTCGCGCAGTTTGCCGTAAATACCGCCGGAGGTTACTACACGATCACCAACCTGGAGGGCGGCACGGGCTTTTTGAATTTCTTTTTGCTTTTTATTTTGCGGACGGATCATAAACAACCAGATAACCACAAATATCAAAATCAGCGGCAGAAATTGCATAAAACCACTTTTGGGGGCTTCGGCAGCTGTTTCAGCTGCAGCTTGTAATAAAATAAATAAATTCATAACAATTGAGATTAATAATAAAAAAATCAGGCTTTAAATAATTTGTTTTCTTTTTTCAGTTCCCTGACTATGTGATCAAGGGTTCCGTTAATAAATAAACCACTTTTTTCGGTACTATAACTTTTGGCAATATCGATGTATTCGTTAAAACTGACACTTAATGGAATATCCTTAATTTCCATAATTTCGGCCAGAGCCACTTGCAGTATAATTAAGTCCATAAGGGCCAGGCGTTCCAGTTCCCAGTTTTGAACAGCTTCGGTAATTATGCTCCTGTATTCTTCTGTATGTTTGATGGAAGCTCTGAACAAATCAAGAGCAAGTTGACGGTCGCTTTCGTCCTTGTACATGGGTAAAAGTGCCTGGTTTTCTCCTTTATCCTGCTCAAAACGCTTGATAGTTTTCAGCACAAAAGTGAGAACAATGTTCAAATCGTCGTTCCAATAGATGGATTGCTCTTCCATGGCTTCCTCCAGATAACTATTGTTTTGGATGATTTGTTTGAATATTTTGCGCCAGATTTCTTTGTCGGCTTCGTAGCTGTTATTTTCGGCCTGCATATATTCAATGTAAAAGGGAGCCGTCTGTATCTGGTCGTAAAGCTTTTTGATGACAGTGTCGTATTGAGCCCAGGATAATTTTCTGTTGTTTATCTCATGCCTGAAGCTGGTATTTTGTCTTAGTTGAGCCAAAAAGGCATTGTTAACAAAGCGCAGGTTGGGATTTTGTTCTTCAGGGCTGGGAAGGTATTTACTGCGGGCCAGGTCTATGCGTTGTTCGGCATAATAACTGATATCCGACACCAGCAACAAAAGATATAAATACAGCTCGTAGGTTTTTTCTAAACTATAAAATAATTCTTTTTCGGCTTTGGCCAGGTTTTCTTTGTTGTTCTGGTGGTAGGCATATACCATATGCAATACCTTGGTACGGATAAGAACACGGTTAATCATTGTTGGGTCTACAAAAAGCAATGCCGCAAAGATAATATATTTTATGCAGAAGATTGCATCCTTAAAATATTATGTCTAATTTTGAACTCCGATCAAAAGCAACTCTGGTTGAACTTATTATCGAATTAATTGATGTAATACCATGAAAACAGACTCAGAGGATAATAAGAAAAAAGACAAAGACATCGTCTATAACAAAACAGTAAAAGCCGGTAAACGTATCTATTATTTTGATGTCAAGAGAAGCCGTAACAACGAAATGTATATGGCTATTACCGAAAGCAAAAAAATCGTAAGCGGCGATTTGCTCACCCCGGATATCAGCTTCGAGAAACACAAGATTTTTCTTTATCACGAAGACATGTCCAATTTTGCCGAAGCTTTGCTTCAGGTAATTCAATACATTAAAGAAAGACAAGCGCCGCCTCCGCCCCGTGAACAATATTGGAAAAAAAGGGAAGAGGCAGAGATCAACTCCGTGGATGACGATGAAAATACAAAATCTTTCTCTGACATTTTAGATAATTAGCTACTAAAATTTATAAGCAGTGTTTGTTGCTATACAATCTTTTAGTTACCTTTGCGCCGCTTTTGACTATACCCGTGTGATGGGAAAATTTAGAGGCAAATTTAAATTTTTGAGTAACACAATTCAATCACAATGAAAACTTTTGAACTTAATGGCAGTCCGAGAGCCGATTTCGGAAAAAAAGCCTCAAAAAACATTCGCAAGAGCGGTAACGTTCCTTGTGTACTTTATGGAGGAGAAGAAAATTTGCATTTTCAGGTAAAAAAAGAAGAGTTACGCGCTTTGCTGTTTACTCCCGAAGTCTACCTGGTCAAGCTAACTATTGCCGACAAGGTTTATATGTCTATTTTGCAGGACGTACAATTTCATCCCGTCAGTGATGATCCTCTGCATCTTGATTTTCTGCAAATTTTCGAGGATAAACCTATCGTAATCGAAGTTCCGGTAAAACTCAATGGTTTGGCAGCGGGTGTTAAATCCGGTGGTAAATTGAGCCTGGATATGCGTAAACTCAAAGTGAAAGCTTTGTATAAGAATCTTCCTGATAATCTGGATATTGACATTACTAACTTAGAACTGGGCAAAACAGTACAGGTGGGCGATCTCCGCTTTGACAATATGGAACTGATGAATACCAAAAATGCTGTAGTTTGTGCCGTCAAGCTGACTCGTGTAGCCAGAGGTATAGCCGCTGCTACTGCTGCCACCGGTTCGACAGAAAGCCAAGCAGAATGAAATACCTGATTGCCGGCTTAGGAAATATAGGTGAAACCTATCAACATACCCGGCATAACATAGGATTTGACATATTGGACGCTTTCTCGGAAGCGTCCAATCTTGTTTTTGAGCAAAAGCGTTATGGTGCTGTGGCAGAAGGCCGGCTCAAAAACAAGCAGCTTATTTTGCTGAAACCCTCTACATTTATGAATCTCAGCGGAAACGCTGTGCGTTATTGGCTGCAGGCTGAAAAGATTCCAATGGAAAATTTGTTGGTGATAGTGGATGATCTGGCTCTGCCCTTTGGCCGTATACGCCTGCGCCCTGACGGAGGAGATGCGGGTCACAACGGATTGAATCATATACAGGAAATACTGGGTACCGATAAATATGCCCGTCTGCGTTTTGGCATTGGCAATGATTTTCCTCCCGGAGCACAAATAGATTACGTGTTGAGCGGCTGGTCTGCCGAACAGTTGGAAACATTACCGGAGCTTGTAGATCAGTCCGTAGAAATAATCAAGAGCTTTTGTCTGGCGGGCATACAACTCACCATGACCAGATACAACCGTAAATAAACATGGGGAATAGCGTTCGTATAGACAAATGGCTATGGTCTGCCCGCATTTACAAGACCAGAACCTTGGCTGGCGAAGCTTGCCGTAAAGGCCAGGTGAGTATTGCAGGGCTAAAAGTAAAGCCTTCCAGAATGGTGACCGAAGGCGAAATACTCAGCGTACGCAAAAATTCCCTCAGCTTAACTCTGAAAATACTTAGCCCCATTCAAAACAGAGTTGCAGCCAGGTTAATTCCCGAAGTTCTGCAGGATCTGACTCCTGCCGAAGAATACGAAATGATGGAAATGGCACGGATTGCGAGTTTTGGCAATCGATCAGCGGGTAGTGGCAGGCCGACCAAAAAGGAGCGTCGCGACCTGGAGAATTTTCTGGACGTTGAGGAAGATTAACTCGCTCAAGAGTGATAAAATACCAAGCAAGAAGCCTGAGTCGATTCAAATTGTTGTAAATTATGAGTTGATCAGCTGATATACAGCAATATCATTATATTTTTCCAAACCCATATTCCAGTCTTTGAGCAACCCGCTTTGCGCAAAACCCAATTTGCCAAACAGAGCCAGACTGCCGGTATTCTCCGTGGGAATATAAGCATAGAGTTGATGTATATGCAGAAAATCAAAGGCAAATTCAATCAACAAGTTCAAAGCCTGTGTGGCAAAGCCCCGGCGCTGACAGGATTTTTCTATCAATATGCCCAGACCGGCACGGTTGTGATAGGGATCAAAATCGTAAAGATCAATGGTTCCGACCAGAGAGTTCTCTTTTTTATTCTCGATCATGAAACGCAATTGTCTGGATACAAATATGTTTTGTTCGGCTTGACCAATATATTGGTGCAAAGCGTATTTTGAAAAAGGCGAAAGGGTATTTCCGTATTGCCACAGGCTGGTATCGTTCTCGCAGCGATAAAGAAATTCCAGGTCTTCGGGTTCGGGAGCCCGTAATCGCAGTTGCTCGTTTTGGAGGAATGTTTTCTTGGTTTTGCGTTTTTGTAAAGTTTATTTTCCTTTTGTTCAATCCCGCTGGTTCAGATCTGCTTCGTTATCAGATTGTGGCTTTTTCGGGTCTTGCTCTTTCACATCCTTATTCTGCCCTTCTTGTTTCTGCCCTTCTTCAGGAAAGAGCTCCAGCTCTTTTATGAGCTGCCCTTTGACCGGAATGCAGAACAAAAAGAAGAGCATGGTCATTAAAAAAAAGACCAAGGCATTGGGCATGGTGGTAAAAACCCTTAGGAAAAGAGCAAAAACAGCAATTATACTAAAGGCGTACATTCTTGTAGAAGCTGCCTTCTGATAAGCCGGCAAGCGTTCTTTAATGGGCTTTTCGGCGCGTATGGCTCTGGTTTTGTGATGAAACCAGCGCAGACTGAAAGGCACACCAATCAAAAACAACAAGATGGAGAAGCTTTGGAAGGGCAGCGATAGTTCCTGCGAAAACAAAAAAGTCTGTTGAGGCAGGAAATAGCTCAACAAGCCTAAACACAACAGTACCGTGACACTAAAAATAAATTGTAGCCTGAGTTTTTTAAGAACAATATCGATGGCAGCTTCCATATCAGGAGATTTTAAAAGGAATACGATTGAGGATGGAACGTCCCAGCGTGATTTCGTCTGCATATTCCAAATCATCGCCCACCGATATTCCACGGGCAATGACCGTTATGCACACAGGATAAGAGCTGAGTTTTCTGAAAATATAAAAGGAACTGGCATCTCCCTCGGAGGTGGCAGACAATGCCAAAATCACTTCCTTAATCTCGCCCAGGGCTATACGTTCCACCAGAGTATTGATTTCCAGGTCGGCCGGCCCTATGCCGTCCATGGGAGAAATCAGACCGCCCAGTACATGGTAAAGGCCGCTGTACTGTCTGGTTTGTTCTATGGCCATTACTTCGCGCACATTCTCCACAACACAGATAGTTGAGGCATCACGTTTGGGATTGCTGCAAATCAGGCATTCTTCGCTGTCGGAAATGTTATGACAGGTCTTGCAGTATGAAATCTCGTTCTTGAGACGTATCAAAGTAGTGCCAAAATGTTCCACGTCTTCTTTGGATTGGCGCAAAAGGTGCAGCACCAGACGCAAGGCAGTTTTTCTGCCTATGCCTGGCAGACTGGAGAAGACCTGGACGGCTTCTTCCAATAAAACGGAGGGATAGAGTTGATCCATTATAAATCCTGAACTAGAAAGCAAAAGTACGTTCAAATCCTCAATTTTAAAAATAAACCTGTATTTTTGCAGCCTATTCAGAGGCTTATGAATGAATTTCTTGTGCTGGGGCTGGTATCGGCTTATTTTGGATTGCTCTTGCTGATATCAATCTTCTCCAAAGGATCCGAACAAAACAACCATGCTTTTTTTCTGGGAGAACGCAAATCGCCCTGGTTTGTAGTGGCTATAGGCATGATAGGGGCTTCGCTCTCAGGGGTGACTTTTGTTTCGGTTCCGGGCATGGTGCGCGAAAACAACTTTCTGTACATGCAGACCGTTTTTGGTTTTTTTGTCGGTTATCTTTTAATTGCCCGTCTGTTGCTTCCGGTCTATTACCGGCTGAATGCTCCCAGTATTTATGTCTATCTGAAACAACGCTTTGGCCGTTATTCTTACAAGACCGGAGCCGCTTTCTTTCTCTTGTCCAAAACCATAGGAGCCGCTGCCCGTCTGTATGTGGTGGCAATTATTCTGCAAGTTTTTGTCCTGGACAAGTGGGGTTTGCCTTTTGGCCTGACCGCCGCTTTGATCATAGCCATGATCTGGATTTATTCCTCTCGCAACGGCATTAAGACTATAGTATGGACCGACATGCTTCAAACCCTTTGTTTACTGACGGCTTTGGTTTTGATTATGCTGCAATTGGCAAAAAACCTGCAGCCCGAAAGCGGTTCTGTCTGGGGGCTGATGAAAGCCA
>JAAZGQ010000057.1 GCA_012511135.1 Bacteroidales bacterium
AAAGACGATGGTCAAAATAAGGTAATAGGTGATTTGCTGATGTCCCCACAGAATATTGAGGCCGGTAAAAATCAAGGCAATCAGTCCGCCCGCAATAAATTGCCTGCGGTAGCAGAGCACGATGCCTCCCAGTATGGGTGCCATGGTGGCCATTACCAGGCCTTTGTTCATGTGCCCCGCCTCAATAATGATCAAATTGTAGGAGGCAAAAGCATAGGCGATGGCTCCTATCATACTCAGCCAGGGCTTACAGCCCAGGGCCAGCAGAAAAATATAAAAGCCCAGCAGGGCCAGGAAAATTTGTCCGAGATGTAATTTGGATAAACCCAAGGTGAATATTTCGTCGAAAACCCGAAGAACATTAGTTGTAGGAGGCATATGGGTATAGTTAGCCGGCATACCGCCAAACATAGTGTTGGACCAAAAAGCATATTCACCGCTTTGTTCGTGGTATTCTTTCAAGTCGGTTCCTGTGGCTTTTACATTGGTTATATCACCTTGTACTAAGTCTTTGCCTTCAAAAGCGGCCGGGGCAAAATAAATTAGCGTAATGATTAAAAACAAGGCAAGGGCTAGCAGATGTGGCAGTGCTTTATTAAAAGGCTTGGTTTTCATAGAGTATTTTTTTCGTATGCAAGAGCAAAAATAGGCAAATTGTAAAGAATCAGCCTAATTTTAAATTCAATGTTTCTAATAATCTTGTAGCAATAGCCCTGGGGGTATAATGTTGCAGTACAAAATTCCTTCCGTTTTAGGCGATTTGTTCCAGTAGGTCGTTGTTTCGGACAGAGTTTTCGAAATCTTCGAGATTGTTCAGATCTATGCCCAGGTAATGGACCTTGTTTTGAGGCATCACAGGTAGCTGGCATCCATATTTGTCAAAATCCACATGTACCACACAACAGCCTGCCACCCAGGCTTCCCAAAGCCTCCAGGAATCCCATTGCCTCACCCTGTCCCAGGCAAACAAGGGAATAATTTCATTGATCTGACGTGCAACTTTTGCGGTGTATTTGTTGTAATTGCCCCAAGCCAGGGCAAAGACCCCACCGTAGCAGGCACAGGCTGCTGTTTTGGACAGTTTGTTGTAATACGATGGAAAATGTCTGCCGTAGGTCTGTTTCCACATTAGCAGATCGTAGCCTTGCAGGTTTTCTGTTGCAGGATTATTAATGCTGTTGTCCCAGAGTAAGTTTTTTTCAACTAGAGCCCTGATACAATTGTTGAGGTAATCCCTTAATTGATGCTTTACCCTGAAATTAACCAAAAAGGCCTGCTTCCGTTGGCTGAAGGGCAGGGGATGAACCGCTTCGATTATACGGTTGGTCAATCCAAACTGCCAGGGAATAAAGTTCTTTGGGTACTTGTATTTTCTATTGTAATGGCTTTTGAGAATGATGTCACAGCTTTGAGCTCCTTTTTCGAAACCGGGAGTACGTACTCCGTCTTCTGAATCAATAAAAATACCTTTACATTCGGGCTTAACTTTGTCTAAGATCGCTGCTATTTTCTTGTCGGCTACTTTATTTCCCTGCCTGTACAACAAAAAATGGAAAAAGATCAGATCTGCTTTTTCTATTCCGTGATCCCTGTCCTGACGTATCAAAAAGTCCTCATCTTCGCCGGGTCTGTACATGTTTCTATCTCCAAAACAAGCAATGCCCAGCGACAACAGGCCTTCGGCCATGCAAACATAATCATGGTAGGCCAAATCGGGAATTTTATAGCTGTCGCAATAAAAATAGGCTTCCATAGACTTGTCAGGGTATAAATTGTTTCCAGAAGGTCTCGTACTCGTATTTTTCGTAGGCATGACATACAAAGGGCAACTTGTTCCCAATTAAATCGTAGAGATAAGAAGGAGATTTTTCCAGGCAAAAACAGGCTGCTTCCAGTATTTCGGGCTTATTGAATCCCAACGAGGTATCGCTAAGTCCGTCTGCCCAAAAACAATCTTCGTTAATCCTTTCGTCGAGGTAATGTTCTACGCAATGAGCCAGAGTTGGTTTGTAAAAGAGAAGAACACAGAGCAATTTAATTGTATTGACACTCATCTTGAACCAGCCTTTCAGCCGGATATTCTTTAGCATAAAGGGAAATATGGACAGGGGCATTCGACGGTCAAAGCGCGATAAAAAGGCCGATACTTTTCTTAGAGAGACACCTCCGTTGCCCACCCGGTATAAATCATTCTTTTTTTTGTGAACGCCATAAGATTTAAACCAGGGGGCTCCAATGTAATCGTAGCCCCTTGAACACCATTCCATCAATTCATCCCTGAAAACATAAGCATCCAATTGGTAGATCAAAATGTAGTCAAAGTCCTCAAATCGTTTATAAAAACTCTTGTTGAGCAATAAGCGGCTGTAGGCATTTACATTTTCAAAGTAGGATGCATCAAAATATTCAAAATCAAAATCGGAAATATTTTCGGCCTTAAGATGTTTTAAATAACAGCCGGAATCTAAACCGTAAGGCAGAACTATGCGCAGGGGATACTTGCCCAGGATCCGAAGGCATTGTAAAAAAGATAGTTCTTCGTTGGCAGTGAGCGTGCTTTTATAAACAGGAATTACTATGTTTACCTGCATGGTCTTCTATGGTTTATAAATATACAGACAAACGTTATCTCCGTCGTTTAGCCTGTTTAGTCGGTTAATTTCTTTTTCGAACCGCCGGATTTGTTTTTTGCTGAAAAAGTCGGCATTGTCTCCGCTCAGGTTGCGTTGGTAACGTTCGCTTTCCACTATCAGCCGAGAGTAATTGTCGGCGTCGTAATAAAAATAATTCAATTCAAAACCGCTCTTGCGGGCAAGCATTTCAAAACTTTGTATGCTGTGTAAATAAAAATGCCGGGGCGGATCGAGTGAAAAATAATTCGGGCCGTATTTACGCCAGTTGTGACTGGAAGAAACCGGAATACGTATCAAAGCAAAATGACCGGGTTTCAGCACTTTATACAGATCTTTCATGGCCTGATATTGATCAGGCATATGCTCCAGCGAATGGTGCAGCATCACAAAATCGTATTGCTCT
>JAAZGQ010000484.1 GCA_012511135.1 Bacteroidales bacterium
GCTTTGATCAAGGGAGAATGGAAAAAAGACGAAGCCGTATTGGTCAGAGTGCACTCTTCCTGCCTTACCGGTGACGTGCTGGGTTCCATGCGTTGCGAATGCGGTGATCAATTGCATAAAGCCATGCAGATCATCGAGAAAGAAGGCAAAGGTGTTGTTGTTTACATGAATCAGGAAGGCCGTGGTATTGGTTTAATGAAAAAAATTGAAGCCTATAAATTGCAGGAACAAGGCATGGACACAGTCGAAGCCAATCTGCACCTGGGTTTTGATGCCGACGAGAGAGATTATGGCGTAGGCGCCCAGATTCTTTCTCTGCTGGGAGTATGCAAAATGCGCCTGATGACCAACAATCCCGTAAAACGAATCGGCCTGGAAGCCTACGGCTTGAACATTGCTGAAATTATTCCTCTCGAAGTACCCACCAATCCCTATAACGAGTTTTACATGAAAACCAAAAAAGAACGTATGGGGCATACATTGAAAAACATTAAATAAAGCAGGTATGAAAAAAAATAATATTCTCATTATTCTCCTTGTTGTGCTTCTAAGTGGCACTTGGAATCTTCAGGCCAAAAGCAAAGAAAATGAACAAACTGAAAAGAAAAGCTTTTGGAAGCTGATCGAGAGGCCTAAACAAGCCTACCTCTTCAGCTATTTCATGGGCAGCGGCGACGGCCTGCATTTTTTGTACAGCTACGACGGCATTATGTGGAAGACTTTGAATGAGGGAAACATTTTTCTCAAACCCGAAGTGGGCAGCGCTAAATTGATGCGGGATCCCAGTATTGTTCAGGCTCCCGACGGAGTATTGCACATGGTTTGGACTACGGGCTGGACCGAAAACAACATTGGCTATGCTTCTTCGACCGATCTGATCCATTGGTCGGAACAAAAGGAAATCCCGGTAATGGCTCACGAACGCGAAGTCAGAAATACCTGGGCCCCTGAATTGTTTTACGACCAAAAGACCAAAGACTACTACATTATTTGGGCCAGCACCATCCCGGGACGTTTTCCTGTGTCGGGAGGTAGTGAAAGCGATTACAATCATCGCCTGTATTATACTAAAACCAAAGATTTTGAAAGCTTCAGCCCTACCGATTTATTTTACGACCCTGGATTTAATGTCATCGATGCTGCCATACTCATACGCAAGGGCCTTTATTATATGTTTCTGAAAAACGAAACGCTGGAACCGGTCGAAAAAAACATTCGTATGGTAGCATCCAAAAAGCTGACAGAATTTCCCAATACAGTATCAGAACCCATCAGCGGCATTGAATGGGCCGAAGGCCCCAGCCCCCTGCAAATAGGAAAATACACTTACGTTTACTGGGACAATTACCGCAACCACCACTACGGTGGAGTAAGATGTAAGAACCTCAAAAAACCTGAATGGGAAGATATTTCCAAAATAATCAACTTTCCTGCGGGAGTACGTCACGGAACGGCTTTCGAAGTAAATGAAAGCGTATTAAATAAATTGCTTAAAATGAATGAAAATCCGCAGGAATAAAGTCGAATTATTTTATTTTTGCACTGAATTAATTAATTAAACCATTATGAATCCTGTATCCCTCCGACTTGCCAGCCTGGCCCCCTCCGAAACCCTTGCCATGTCTCAAAAAAGCAATGAGCTCAAGGCCCAAGGTTTTGACGTAATCAACCTGAGCGTCGGCGAACCCGACTTCTTTACGCCAGACCACATCAAACTGGCAGCCAAACAAGCCGTGGATAACAACTTCTCTTTTTATTCTCCCGTTCCAGGTTTCCCGGCTCTGCGCAAAGCCATCGTGGAAAAACTGAAAAAAGAGAATAACCTGGATTATACCATCGATCAGATCGTTTGTTCCAACGGGGCCAAGCAATCGGTTTGTAACGTCCTGCTTTCCATTATCAGCCCGGGTGACGAAGTCATCGTTCCTGCTCCTTACTGGGTAAGTTATGTAGAAATGGTCAAACTGGCCGAAGGTAAAAACGTAGTGGTTTCTGCCGGCATTGAACAAGATTTTAAAATGACAGCCGACCAACTGGAAGCAGCCATCACACCCAAAACCAAAGCCTTGATTCTCTGCTCTCCCTCCAACCCTACCGGCAGTGTCTACAGCAAAGAAGAATTAAAAGCTCTGGCCGAAGTATTGGCCAAACATCCCCAGGTTTACGTCCTCTCGGATGAGATTTACGAACATATTATTTATGTAGGTAAACACGAAAGCATTGCACAGTTTGACTTTATTCGTGACCAGGTGGTCATCATCAACGGAGTGTCCAAAGCTTATGCCATGACTGGCTGGCGTATTGGCTGGATTGCTGCTCCTCAGTGGATTGCATCTGCCTGCAACAAGTTGCAGGGACAGTACACCTCCGGCCCCTGCTCTGTGTCACAGGAAGCTGCCCGTGCTGCCTATACCGGAGACCAGGCTTGTGTAGCCGATATGCGTAAAGCTTTTGAACGTCGCAAAAACCTCATTGTAAAATTGATGCGCGAAGTTCCCGGTTTCAAAGTACAGGAACCCAAGGGGGCTTTCTATGTTTTCCCCGATTGCAGTGCTTATCTGGGAAAATCCTTCAATGGTAAAATCATGGCAAACGCCGCCGACCTGTCCATGTATCTGCTCGAAGAAGCTCATGTGGCAGCTGTAGGCGGTGTAGCTTTTGGAGCACCCGAATGTATGCGATTCTCTTATGCCACTTCCGACGAGAACATAGTCAAGGCGGTTGATCGCGTTAAGGCAGCTTTGGCTAAATTAGTCTAACACACTGACTTGCTTTAACTTGTAAGAAGATTACCTTCCCCCTTACAATAATAAAAAAATGGTTCCCGCTTAAGCCGGAACCATTTTTTATCTACCACATGTTGGGGCAATTAAGCGTTCTCGGGACGCAATTTGCGTACCACGGCCCCGGTCTGCCACATTTCGCTTTCGCGCAATTGACGGAGTTCTTCTTCGAGTTTTACACGGTAATCGGCTTTGGAATTGGAATCGATGGAGCGTTGGGCTTCGTTGCCGTTGGCTACTTCTTTATAAAGCTTTTCGAAAACCGGTTTTGTTGCATCATGGAAGGGGCCCATCCAATCCAGGGCACCACGTTGGGCGGTGGTGGAACAGTTGGCATACATCCAGTCCATGCCTTTTTGGGCAAAGAGCGGCATCAATGATTGAGTCAATTCTTCCACGGTTTCGTTGAAGGCTTCCGAGGGAGTATGACCGTTAGCTCTGAGCACTTCGTATTGTGCCAGCAGCAGGCCCTGAATGGCTCCCATCAGGGTACCGCGTTCTCCGGTGAGATCAGAATATACTTCGCGCTGGAAAGTAGTTTCGAACAAATAACCCGATCCTACTCCGATGCCCAGAGCTACCACCCGGTCAAAAGCTTTGCCGGTAGCATCCTGGAAAATAGCATAGGACGAATTCAGACCACGGCCTTCCAGAAACATACTGCGCAGCGAGGTGCCTGAACCTTTGGGAGCCACCAGGATAACATCGACATCCTTGGGGGGAACAATGTTGGTCCGCTCTTTATAGGTAATGGCAAAACCATGGGAAAAATACAAGGCTTTGCCTGCCGTCAGATAAGGTTTGATTTTGGGCCAGACTTCGATCTGAGCAGCGTCGGAAAGCAGATACTGAATAATGGTTCCGCGCCGGCAGGCTTCTTCGATTTCAAACAGGCTTTCGCCGGGCACCCAGCCGTCAGCAACAGCCTTGTCCCAGGTAGCACCGCCTTTGCGTTGTCCGATAATTACGTTAAAACCGTTGTCTCTCAAATTTTTGGATTGTCCGGGACCTTGCACTCCATAACCTATCACTGCTATGGTTTCGTTTTTTAATGTTTCCTGTGCTTTTTTCAATGGGAATTCTTCCCTGGTGGTAACATTCTCGATTACACCACCGAAATTCATTTTTGCCATAAAATTTAAATTATTGATAAGGGATTAATTGTTTTCGTTATACACTTCTTTTCTGCGGGCTTCCATTTCTTCCAGAAAGTTACTCAGTCGTTCCACCGGCGATCTGGTGATGGCAACCCTTCCCGAACGGACAAATTGCAGAATTTTGTTTTTATTCAAAGCCTCAAACAAAGCATCTATTTCTGCTTTGTGTCCGGCTTGTTCAATAACGGTATATTCTTTGGTTACTTCGAGTATACGTGCATTGAATTTACGTACCAGTGTTTCGGTTTCGTTGTTGGACATCAAACTTTCGGTGGGCACTTTATAGAGAGCGATTTCCTGAAAGATAATATCTTCGTCAGTATAATAATAAGCTTTGAGCACATCGATGCGCTTCTCGATCTGTAAGACAATCTTGCGTATGGATTCGTGATCGGTAAAAGCCGTTATGGTAAATTTGTGTATGCCAGGAATGGCTGAACGCGATACCGTGAGACTTTCAATGTTCACCTGTCGTCTGGTAAAAACGATGGTTACCTGATTGAGCAAACCAACCTGGTTTTCCGAATAAACGGTAACAGTATATAAAGTATTTTCCATAATATCAGCTCTTTAACATAACATCGGTTATACATTTTCCGGCCGGTACCATTGGATACACGATGCCTTTCTTTTCCACCATAACTTCGAGTACAAAAGCCGAATCGCAAGCAACCATTTCCCTGACGGCTTTGTCGAGATCCTGCCTCTGTTCCACTTTCCGTCCTTTGATGCCGTAAGCAGCAGCCAGGGCAACAAAATCGGGGTTTTGTATCGAAGTAGAGGAATAGCGTTCTTCGTAGAACAATTCCTGCCACTGGCGAACCATACCCAGGTAATTGTTGTTCAGTATGATTATCTTAACAGGAATTTTATGTTCCATGATGGTTCCCAGTTCCTGTATGGTCATTTGAATACCTCC
>JAAZGQ010000485.1 GCA_012511135.1 Bacteroidales bacterium
ACCGGAGTGTTGTTTGATGTAGTAAACGTTGAGGGACACGGCATCTATTTTTCCAACAGGGGACAAGACGGCCTGGGAGCCGGTTGGACTACAGGGAATTCCATGATGTGGAACTGTTCTGCATCGATGCTGGCCTGTCCTCTGCCTCCCACAGCCTACAACTGGTCATACGGAGCCTGGGGTCAACGCAGCGGTAATGTTGAATGGAACAGCGCAGGTTCTTTTGTTAAACCCCACAGTCTTTATTACGCACAGCTGGCTGCCCGTACCGGCAAAAAGCATCCCGACCAGGACAAATTAATGCCTTTTGACACCAGTTCGGCAACCAATCCACCTATAGACAGGGCTCAGGAGTTTGTTGCCGAGGCACGCAAACCGGCGCTGGAACTGAAAGACTGGATTGACAGCATTAACATAAACAGTCCTCTGTCAGTGCGTTATGAAAAAACAAAGAAGAAAGATCCTTCTTTGGTCTGGCAGAAAAAATCCGGTCGAAAATCAGCACACAAAAAAAGTACAGTTTTAACAAATGGCGAAAGCCTGATGAAGCTCGAAGGAGGTTTGCTGGTCAAAGAAGAAAAAATATTGAGCGGCGGACGTCAAGGCATTGTTTGGTGGAATGGTAACCTGAGACTAAGGTATCTTGCCAAAGCCCGGCCTCATATCACGCGTTATGCTCCGGGACGTACAGGCATGGGTTTCACCGATGACCTGGACGAAATGACAGACAATATGCTCAGCCAAAACATCCTGGTTACCGATCACAATTATGGTTTATGGTACGACCGTCGCAGGGACGATCACGAAAGGATCAAGCGCATGGACGGCTATGTCTGGCCTCCCTTTTATGAGTTGCCCTTTGCCCGCAGCGGTGAGGGAACAGCCTGGGACGGTTTGAGTAAATACGATCTGACCAAATGGAATGTCTGGTATTGGAATCGCTTAAAAAAATATGCTGATCTGGCCGACGAAAAAGGTTTAGTGTTATTCCATCAGCATTATTTCCAACACAATATTTTGGAAGCCGGAGCACATTGGGCCGATTTTCCCTGGCGTTCGGCCAACAATGTTAACGAAACAGGCTTTCCCGAACCGGTGCCTTACGCCGCAGATAAACGAATTTTTATGGCAGAATTGTTTTACGATGTACAACATCCTGTCCGAAGAGAATTGCACCGGAATTACATCCGCAAATGTCTGGACAATTTTGCCGAAAATGGTTCCGTGTTACAATTCATCAGCGAAGAATTCACCGGCCCCCTGCATTTTGTGGAATTCTGGCTGGATGTAATTGCTGAATGGGAAGCAGAAACTCAAAAGGATGCCAAAGTGGTTTTGTGTGTTACCAAAGACGTGCAGGATAAAATTCTGGACGATCCCAAAAGGGCGGCGGTAGTAGACATTATAGACATCAAGTACTGGAGACCTGTGCCGGGAGGAGGCTACACTACGCTCCTGAGTGGCCTGAATCTGGCTCCGCGTCAGCAATCACGCGCCGGTTCCACCCGGATACCCGGGAGCGGAGGGGCAGCAGATATGCCGGGCAGAGTCTATGAAACCATTTTATCGCTCAGAGAGACTTTTCCCGACAAGGCTGTCCTTTATTC
>JAAZGQ010000486.1 GCA_012511135.1 Bacteroidales bacterium
GTAGCGGCAATCCCGGCAAAATGGAATACCGGGGAGTCTTACTCCAAAGCGGCAAAGAAATTTTTCGCGAAGGCCCTTTTGAAGAAGGCACCAACAATATTGGCGAATTTCTGGCCATAGTACATGCACTGGCCTTACTTGAAAAACGCAAAATCAGTCTGCCGGTTTATTCCGACAGTGCCAACGCTCTGCTTTGGGTGAAAAAGAAAAAATGCGGCACAAAATTGAAAGAGAGCCCACAAAACGCCGGGTTGTTTGAACTGATCCGTCGGGCAGAACAATGGCTGTTGAATCATAGCTGGAATATTCCTCTTTACAAATGGGAGACCAAAGCATGGGGCGAGATTCCGGCAGACTTTGGCAGAAAATAAGACCTCTTACTTACCCAACACTGTCCTCGATTTTTCGATAGGACGTATATTCCCTGGATTAAAGCGCAACACCAGTTGTTGCTGGTGATTCAGTCCGCCCTGTCTGGTGTAGTGAAAATTGAAGGATAAATAGCAATTGACCCTTTGGGTCGAAATCAGGTAAACAAAGGCATCGGTGCGATTATAGAAACCTGCCTGAAAAAAAGGATCACCCTGATTGAGCAGCTTACCCTTGTCCGGATACAAGGGGAATAAATTGTCGCCTGCATACAAGACATTCTTTAAGCCAAAACCTTTCCAGCGGGCAAAAATTTCCATGTAAAAAGCCCGGGGCAGGTATGTTCCTTCCTCAATAGAACGATTTCTTTGATATCCAAATATATAACCAGTTTGGAGGGAAATAGAATCAAAAGGCAGGGCCTGCGAAAAGTCCAGACCCAGATAGGGATGCACGATCAAATCGTCACTTACGCCGGTACGGGGAGCCGGCCTGGACCGGTTGGCCAAATGATTAAGCTGGACCCGGCCCCCTCCAAACAAGAGCCCTTGTTGGTAGCGCGCCTGCATAATCAGTCTGAAGGCTTCGTAACGCTCCAGGCTCTGGGCACTGCGCCAATCGCACAAAAATTCCACATAGCCTCTTGGTGCCAGATATTGAAACAGACCACCCTGCATATTCGGATGCACATATACCAAAGAATCATACATCAAATAATCGGGCAGACTTTCTGTTAAATAACTGTAGGGGACAGCTCCCAGATTGACTCTGAACCTATTGTTCACATAGCGGTAATATACAGTAGGTTTGACCAAAGCCTCGTCGATGCCGGTACCCAGAGGCTGTATATAATTCAGACCTAGCATTAGCTTGTGACTGCCCTGTTTTTCATCAGGCATTCCCAAGCCGAGTTCAGGGGCAACTCTTATGCCCAGCAGGGTCTGCGGACGTTGAAAGTCGACCTTGTATTCCCGGTTGTCAAAATACGACAAGACTTCCAGATCGTACAAGAACTCCTGAGCTTTTAAGTTAGTGCCCAAGAGTAAAAAAACAACAGTCAAGTAAAGAGAAAATCTTCTCATATTGTTATATATTAGAGACTTATACTGGATCAACATCAAAATAGAGCTGCACCTGACGACAGACTTTGTCTTTCATATACTGATCCCTGGCCTGGCAAAGATAGTCTTTGGCAGCTTTTAACGAAATTTCCGGCTTAATTTTGATTATAATCTTTTGCAAATAGAGTCCCTTTACACGAGAAACCAAGGGTGGCAAGGGCCCAAAAACAGAAGGTTCTAAAATTGGAGGCAAAAGGGAGGCAAAAAAGCCGGAAGCCTGACCCAGCAAGTTTTCATCCCTGTGTCTGAAAATTACTTCAACGAGACGGCTATAAGGTGGATAGCCAAATTCAGAACGCTCCTGACATTCTTTTTGAAAGAAAGTTTTATAGTCGTTTTGCAAGACGTATTGTATAACAGGATGTTGAGGATCTGAAGTCTGAATAATAACGCTGCCTCTCCCGCTTTTTCTGCCGGCACGTCCGCTGACCTGGGTCATCAACTGAAAAGCATGTTCGTGGGCTCTGAAGTCGGGAAAATTCAACATAGAATCGGCATTGAGTATTCCCACCAACTGTAAACGATCAAAATCCAGGCCTTTGCTCAGCATCTGGGTACCAATCAACACATCTATCCTGTGTTGTTCAAAATCGCTGATCAACTTTTCGTAAGCAGCCCGATTGCGCATTGTGTCGGAATCCATGCGGGCAATGCGTATATAAGGGAATAGTGTGTGGACTTCTTCTTCTACCTTTTCGGTGCCATATCCCCTGAGTTCAAAGTCTTTATTTCCACAAGAAGGACACACCCGGGGCCGGGCATATTCCCGGCCACAATAATGGCAACGCAATACGGAGCCTTGTTTATGAAAAGCCAGACTTACATCGCAACGTTTGCATCGAGGCACCCAGCCGCAGGCAGAGCATTCCAGCATGGGCGCATAGGCCCTTCGGTTGCGGAAAAGCATGATTTGCTGACCGGCTTCCAGGCTTTCGCGCATTTTTTCTATCAAGGGAGGCGAAAGCAGAGATTTCATAATTTTCTTGCGCTTCAACTCAGCGGTATTCACCGCCAGGATTTCGGGCAATTGCCAATCGAGGTACCTGCCGGAGAGCTCAACCAATTTATACTTGCCTTTAAGGCAATTGTAATAACTCTCGATACTGGGAGTGGCGGTCCCCAGCACAGTCCTGGCCCCGTACAAAGCAGCGAGCACTACGGCTGCATTACGGGCGTTGTAACGGGGAGCCGGATCTTGCTGCTTATAGCTGTTCTCGTGCTCTTCGTCCACAATAACCAGTCCCAGATTTTTGAAAGGTAAAAAGACAGAGGAACGCACTCCCAGAATGATATCATAGGATGCATCACTAAGTTGTTTGTTCCAAAGATTCGTTCTTTCGGTGTCGGTACAGCCAGAATGATAGACCCCAAGACGATTGCCGAATACTGCTTTTAAACGAGTGGTGAGCTGTGTGGTGAGCGCTATTTCGGGCAAGAGATAGAGCACCTGCTTAGCCTGTGCCAGGCATTCCAGAATTAAATGAATGTAGATTTCGGTTTTACCCGAAGAGGTCACTCCATGCAAAAGGCAAACATTGCTGCCGCTCTCCCGGCCCTGTCTTATGGACTCCA
>JAAZGQ010000487.1 GCA_012511135.1 Bacteroidales bacterium
GGAACACCGATTTCTTCGCTTTTAGCCTGGGTAGAATTGCTCAAACTCAAAGAAATTGATCCCACTCTGCTGACTGAAATGGAAAAAGACACTCACCGGCTGCGAACCATCGCCGAACGTTTTTCCAAAATAGGTTCCAGGCCCGATGCCGAATACCATCCACTGGCTCCCGTGCTGGAGAATGCAGTAAATTACCTCAGGGGACGAAGTTCCCAAAAGATTCGTTTCCAAACTTATTCTCCCAAAGAAGATTTGTCGGTGAGTTTGAATATTCCCTTGTTTGAATGGGTTATCGAGAATCTGTGCAAGAATTCCATCGATGCCATGAACGGCGAGGGACAAATTGACATCATAGTTGCCGAAGGAAAAAAACAAGTATTCATTGATGTTTGTGACGACGGCAAGGGCATACCCAAAAAACACTTCAAAGCCATCTTCCGTCCCGGTTTTACAACCAAGGCACGCGGTTGGGGCCTGGGCTTATCGTTGGTAAAACGAATTGTTGAAGAATACCACAAAGGAAAAATCTTCGTCAAAAGCTCAGAACCCGGCAAGGGCGCCTGTATCCGCATAATATTGCGCAAAGAACTCAAAAGCTGAGCTGGGCTCCCAGGTAATACGTACGGCCCTGATAATGTGACCAGGCTATTATTGTTGAATAATCGGGTGAATAGAGACAGGCTTTCTGATTTTTCCGGTTCAGGATGTTCCCCACTGTAGCAAAGACTACCAATCTGCGTTGATTCTTTCCAAATACCACCTGGTTCAAGCTTAAATCCAGCCTTAAGTAGGGTTCGTATCTCTGAGAGTTATAAACTCCGTATTTAGGTTCAAAAGCACAGGCTTCTGTTTTGTAGCTTCCGCTTTCGACCGGCGTATAGCGTAAACCCGTTCTGAATACTCCGCTGCAGGACAGGCTAAGCAAATGTTTGCTGGTATAACTGCAATAAGCTTTCAAAAAGCAGGGCAGATCGTTTTCTGCTTTATACCAGCTGCTGTCTGTTTTTATACCGGCATTTAGCCAAGTATAAGAGAGTGATGTCCGAAATCTGCTCCATTCGTATTCCGCTGAGCATTCCAGCCCCCGGATTCCCCTCTGCAGCGTTTTCATCTTGTATTCCGGGCTGTAATAAGAGGGCGATTGTTCCTGCTTGCAGTAAGCAGCAGCCTGAATAAAAAACAGTTCTCCCTCGTAGGTGTATTCCAGGGATAATTGCCGGGATGTTTGAAGCGAAAATCGCGTATAGCGGTAAACAGGATAAAAGCAGGCCTGGTAGTTTCCTCCGCTGAGCAGAAAACTGTGTCTTTCCCTGAACTTCTTTCTGAGATTTACCTGACAGGAGAAATAAGCGGGTAGTTTGTCGGACAGAATTTTTTTCCTTACACCCAGGCCCAGGGTGATTTGACCGGGCAGTTGTAGTTTGGCGTAAAGCACAGCTTCGGGAATCAGGCAGCTGATAGCAGTATCCGTGTGCAGCATAGGCACAGAATCGGACATGGAAAAAGCATAAGCCGGTTTGTCTGTTTTAAAATCGAGAGATAAACACTCAGCCGAGAGGCCTGTTTGCAAGAGAAGAAAATCCCAGGGAAGGAATTTTAGATTCAGAGAAGTTTTCCACTCCCGTTCTTTTTGGATTGATTGTAAGATACCTAAGCTAAAATCAGATTGACTCAGATTATTGCCCGCATTAAGTTCCAGAAAGCAGCAGCCTTTGTGCCAACCCAGGTTCAGTACATTGAATTGTCTGTATTTTTGGGCTGTAGTGGCCACTTTTTTCCCAAAGGCATAGTCTTCGGCCATAAAACTCTCGCTAATGCCATAGGCATAAAAATTTATGAAAGTGGCCGCCTTTTTCCATCTGAAATTCAGACCCAGATCGTCGGTTCGAAATGCCTTGATCTTATTGCCGCCAGGGTTGAAAAACAAATAGGGTTCCGAAAACTGGTGATTGGCGTAGAATTGAACGAAAGCAGTTTTGCCGAGCTTTTGTGCCCTGAACAAACCGGTGTTGGCCATGGAAACAGCCAGTTGTGTTTCGTTTTTTTCAATTTCGTGGCAGGTATTTATTTCTACCAGACCCGCCAGTGCGTTGCCTCTGCTCAGTGGCGGATTTCCGGCGTAAATGGTCATGTCTCCAATCAATTCGGTGTTGAAAAGACTGAAATTGCCCATGCCGCTCAGTTGGGTATTGCGGACCGGTGCCGTTATACTGATTCCGTTGAGCAGCACTTGGGATGCAGAAGCCGGACTTCCCCTGAATTCCGGATTGGCATTTTCTGAAGTGTTACTCGAAGCCGGCAAAAAACTAACAGCTTTGAGAGGATCTCCGTCCGAAACGGGAGAAAGATAAATATCCAGTTTATCTACTTTCTGCAAAGAAAACTCTTCACTGAGCCTGGGGTTATGCTCTATGACGGCAGCCTTGAGTATACGGTTGTCTTCTCGTAACTTAAGCTCCAATAAAGAGGAATAATTCAACGTTTTCAAGGGAATGTTTAAAGGCTTGTATCCGACAAAAAAAAGGAAAAGGCTGTCATCTTTTGCCGCTTTGGGTATTTCAAGGCTGAAATATCCCTGAATGTCTGAGTAACAGCAACAATTTTCCTCCTGTTTTAAACAAACGAGGACAGAAAAAAGACCGTTTCCGCTTTGATCGCATACCCGTCCTGTAAGCCTGGAACTGGCCTGAATAAAACAGGGAAAAAGGCAGGCAAGGCTCAGTATAAAACAAGGTTTGACCATAGGGGAAAAGTCATTAAGGCCGCTATCATGAACCAATACAGGCTGATATTGATACAGGAAAGAAAAAAATACAGCAAATGCCCAAATCTCTTAGGAGGGGCTTTTTTAGCAAATGGGTGCTTAATAAAGACTTTAAAACATTCGTAGGAATCGCCAAACAAGCGTTCTTTACCGATCAGGTCTTCAAACACATAATAGCCGTCAGTGCCCGGGAAAAACACATTCAGATTGCTCAACAGCTGAATCACATAATAATAAAAAAGGCAGGCAGCAAGTAATGCGAACAAATCGGGTTTATGGTAAC
The DNA here is from genome assembly GCA_012511135.1 of Bacteroidales bacterium. GTDB lineage: Bacteria > Bacteroidota > Bacteroidia > Bacteroidales > UBA1402 > UBA1402. The sequence continues at coordinate 3,048 of JAAZGQ010000487.1, forward strand.
GGGACAGAATATTGAGCAGCAAAAGCATTATCAATAGATCCATCAAAATACCGGCCAGACTGAGTTTGATTTTTCTTTGCTTGTCTTGCCAAAGCTGCACTTGTGTTATATGGGTATACATTACGGGAAAAACCAAAAACATAAGTCCGAGCCCCATACTGTTACTTTTACCTCCGTAACGCATATAACAGAGATAATGGCCGGTTTCGTGGACAAAGAGACAGATAAAAATACTCAGCACCAAAAGCAGAAAAAACCACAGAACCGGTATTTTAGTCATTCCGAAACCGGAAAACCGAATTTCTGCACCCGGCATAAATAACAAACAGCTGCTCATTATAACCATCAATAATATGTAGAGGGGAAGTAAGATTTTTTGCAGCCCTTCAGAAACAGCCATTTTGTGCAGAATTGAATTGTTTAGCTCCAGTGAGCATAATTTGTAAAAACGAAGATTGCCTTTGCATTCCGCCACGAGTTTAAGTCTGCCTATTTTTCCAATGATAGTGATCAAACGTACAAAGAAGAAATAGGCTATTAATTTGAGCCCGGAACTCTTAGCCTCGCCCTTTTTGTGTACGTCTGCCCTTATGAGCAAGCCCAAACGGCAGGCATTATCTGTGAGAGTGTCAAACAATTCCTTTTCTATGCGGTAATCTTTCATTTGCCGGCAGACGCTTTCGTAATTGTTGTTGGCTGCGTAGTACTGTAACAATTCGTATTCTGCTTCCGACAAACTGACCAAAGCGCCATTGTTGTCGTTTTTCAGGATTAATTCCGATGCATTTTTATCAAAGATCAAATAATCCTCGTTCCATTGCCAAAGTGCTTTTTCCATAATCGCTTTATTTGCCTATAAACATACTGAGCAAAGCACTTTCGTTGGGTTGTTGAAAACCCAGGAAATCATTTAGAGCCTGATCGAGGTAGCCGCCTATGGCACAGCAGGCCAGCCCGTTGCTTGCTGCCGATAAATGCAGGTTCTGACAAAGGGCTCCCACGTCCATCAGGACAAAACGCAAACCCCGGTCGCCGTATTTACAGGAACATCTGTTCAATACCCCTCCAAAAACAATAATGCCGGAAATCAAATCAAGATTCCAGGAACC
>JAAZGQ010000058.1 GCA_012511135.1 Bacteroidales bacterium
AAAATACTGGTAGCGGGTATTGTGACGGAAATCACCGCCAAGAAGCAGGCCGAAATGCTGCGTTTGTCTAAGGCTGAACAATAAACTTCCAATTCTCTGTTTTGGCAGCAGAGCTTAGTTTTAGCATGTACAAACCGGGTTTTAATGTATGGACGGGCAGGCGATAGCTTCCAGTCTGTACATCCTGCTCTGAGTATACTATCTGGCCGGCCAGGTTGACCACGCTGATATAAGCCTGATCATCCGGCACTGTCAGGTTTAGAAAGTCGGAGCAGGGATTGGGATAGGGCAAAGCGACGCGATCCATTTCGGAAATGGCCCGCAATCCTGTTTCTTTGCCAATTCTGAACAAGCCCTGATTCACTATGCTGGCAGTTTGGTCTTCGTAGATTGCGATGACTTTAATTAGGGTGGTAGAATCCACTGTAATGGGCTCGGAATATAGCAAAGAGGAGCTGTCGGGAGTGCTGCCGTCCAGGCTGTAATATACTTTGGAATCTGCGGGAATGTTCAATTCCACAAAAAGGCTGCTGTCGTAAGTACCCGGGCAGGTAATGAATTCAGGAAAAGGACTGTCTTGGCCGTTGTTCGAAAAAACATTGTATTGGATATACAGCCCTCCGCTGTTGTCAACATGACCATAAAATTCCGTACCAGTTAGCAAGGCGGAGCCTCTTTGAGCAAAGGCCAAAGCGGTGAACCAGGGTTCAAGGCCCAGAGTGTCCCAGTGTGCTCCCCTGTCGGGACTGTACAATCCTCCCCATCCGTAATACGTTCCTACCCGGCGCCTGTTTTCGTCGCAAAAAACAGCCTGACCTGAAAGATGCCCATAAGGGGGGGAGGTTCTTTCCCAGCTGGAGCCACTGTTGGAAGATTGATATAAAGCCCCTAATTTATCAATATCACTACCGCTAATTTGAGTAGCAGCGTAGATGACAGAATCCCGGGCGGCCAGGTCTTTTGCACAGTCGAAAAAACATTGTTCCCACTGGGCAGAATCCAGCGGGCTGGTGTAAATGCCTGAATTGGCGGCCAGGAACAAACGTTCCCGGTGGCAGAGTAGCTGATTGGGTGTTTCCGAAGGTAAATTCCGGTTAAAAGCAGTCCACTGTATACTGTCTTTGTCGGATACAAAAACCCCTGCACTTGTTCCTATGGCCAGGCTGCTGTCCAGGCAACATATGGCAGAGACAGCAGGGTAATTTGCAGAATATTTAGGTAGTCCCGTATTGATCGCCCTGAAGCTGCGATCCTGATTATGCGAGCGAAAGATGCCCCGATTGGTTCCTACGTAAATGTAGCCCTCTGCATCGAGTTGAACTTTCATCACAGTCGCCAGCGTTTCGTCGATTTTTAGCAGAGTCCAGTCAAGGCCATCCTTTTCGCTCAGGTACAACAGGCCTTCGGCTACCGCGTAGATGCTTCCGTTTTGCGGGTCACAGGCCAGCGAAGTGATGGTTTTATCTTTAAGGCCGATCTTAATCCATTGAGCACTTTGGCTCCCGCTTGCATATAAAAGCAAGCTAATTACTAATAAGGCTGTCTTTTTCATTGGAACAGATTAATACAGGCTTTTTGCCCGATGTTTTTCAAATTGCTTTGTGCAAAATTAGTAAAATAATTTAATTTCAAGCTTTTATTAATAAAATAAACAAAGCAAGTGTCAATGACAATAAATGCGTATTTTTGCGAGCCATAAACTCTTTTTGACCTGTTATGAAAAAATCCCTGCTTGCCGTATTTGTGTTGCTGCTGCTTTGCGCTTTGTCTGCCCGTGCCGACCTGGTTGTCCAGGCCGAGGACGGGGTTTATGTGGGTAAAACCGATACCCAGCATGCCGGTTATACCGGCACGGGTTTCGTGGATTTTACCAATGCTGCCGGCAGCAGTTTACTTCTCGAATTCAGCCTGGCCGAGGCCCTGCCCACGGCAACGGTGTTGGTAAGGTGGGCAAACGGCAAGGACGATGACCGCTCCATGAGTTTCAGGGTAAACGACTCATTGCAAATCGAAAGTCAGGCTTTTGGTGATTCGGGGGCTTTCACTATCTGGGTAGAAACCGCTGTGACGCTCAATTTGCGCAAAGGCACCACCAAGCTTTTGATAACGGCTCTAACTTCGAACGGCGGGCCGAATATGGACAAAATTACTATTGTCGGCGGCGAAGAAGGACTCAGGGAATATGCGCTGAACCTTCAGATTCAGGGCAAAGGCCGGGTGCTGAAAATGCCCGATGCTCCCTATTATCCTCAGGGTACTGTAGTTCAGCTTGAGGCCGTTCCCGATACTGCGGCCGGGGCTGAATTTGTGGGCTGGAGCGGTGATCTGAGCGGAAGCGATGCAATCGAATCGATAAATATGGATGCCGAAAAAACAGTGATAGCTACTTTTAAATCGAACAGACACAGCGTTTTCTACTGTGCGCCTCCCGAGAAAGGAGGGAACGACAACAACGAAGGCAGCATTGAGGCGCCCTTTTTCAATGTCAGCAAAGCCCTCAGCCTGATGGAGC
>JAAZGQ010000488.1 GCA_012511135.1 Bacteroidales bacterium
CTTGTAAAGGATGAGCTTTTAAAAACTACCGATTCACTGAAAGACCTTTCCGCCAGAGAATTTACCGCCTGGCTGAAAACGTGCGAACTTTCTGCTACTTATTATCACAGACATTATATTGAAGATGCGGAGTATATCCCTTTTGAAGAGGATATTGAAACCTATTTAAAGCGAGAAATTGACAAACCGATTATCCGCTGGGAATATTCGGCTACAGAAGGCGGTAAAGAAATTTTAGGTTACGAGATTTTGCCCAATAAATATTTTTTCACCTATACACCGCCACCCGCAAGTGATGTATTGCTACAGGAGTTTTGGGAGTTGGAAAAAGAAGCCAACAAGATTTTAAATCAGATTAAAATGCTTGGATAATTATGGATAACGAAAAAGCTTCATTGATTCTCAGCCAGCAGCTCATAGAAAGCAAGATTTTTTCTATCAGAGGAGTACAGGTAGTCCTGGATAAAGATTTGGCTGATTTTTATGGGGTTAAATCCATCAGATTAAGAGAACAGATGAAGCGTAATAAAAATCGTTTTCCGTCTGATTTTGTTTTTCAACTGAATGAAAGCGAAGTGGATTTTATGGTATCGCAAAATGCGATACCTTCCAAACAATCACTTGGCGGCTATCTTCCCTATGTTTTTACCGAGCAGGGTGTAGCGGCTGTTTCTGCTGTATTAAAAAGCGAAAAGGCTGCTGAAGTCAGTATAATGATTATGCGGGCGTTTGTGGCTATGCGAAAATTCCTGGTTCAAAATCAATTGCTGTTTGAACGGATAAATATCATTGAAACCAAACAAGTAGAAATCGACAGGAAAATCAATAAAATATTTGATGCTTTAGAAAACAAGCACGAAAAACCTGATAAAGGAATTTTTTATAACGGACAAATATATGATGCGTGGGAGTGGATAAGTTCTTTGATTAAAAGCGCCAAAAAACATCTTATCCTGATTGACAATTATGTGGACGACACGGTATTGACACTCTTTAGCAAAAAAAGGGAACAAGTTGTTATAGATATTTATACAAAAAACATCAGCAATACATTAAAACAGGATGCCTTAAAATTTAATGAGCAATATACAGCGCTTCATTTGCATCACTTTGCAGATGCGCACGACCGTTTTCTGATTATTGACGATATAGAGGTATATCACATCGGGGCATCTCTGAAAGATTTGGGCAAAAAATGGTTTGCTTTTTCCAAAATGGGAAAAACTTCGGTACAAACCATTATTGAAAAAATAAGCAAACTATGAAGTACGAATACAAACATAGCGGTATTGATTGGATCGGGGATGTTCCGGAGCATTGGATGATTGACCGATTAAAAGATATTACATCTTTTAATCCTGGACTTACCGATAACATTGACGATGAGGAAATGGTAACTATTATACCTATGGAGTGTGTTTCAGAATGGGGAATAGTATCAAACGTAAGTTATCAGACGTTCGAAGATGCAAATAAATCTCTAAGTTTATTCAAAGTTGGAGATGTACTCTTCGCAAAAATTACTCCATGCATGGAAAATGGTAAAGGTGCATTTATTTCAAGATTAGAAACAAAAATAGCATTAGGAAGTACAGAGTTTTTCGTTTTGAGACCACATCACGGA
>JAAZGQ010000489.1 GCA_012511135.1 Bacteroidales bacterium
CTATAGAGTACGATTACTTTGATCCGGTTCAACTCAAAGCCACTCTGGAAACCAAGCTGGTTCCAGGCCTGTTTTTTGCCGGACAAATTAACGGCACCACCGGTTACGAAGAAGCGGGCGGCCAGGGCCTGGTAGCAGGTGTCAACGCTCATATCTTTTGTCATGGAGGCAATGAATTTATTTTAAACAGGAACGAAGCCTACATAGGTGTTCTCATTGACGATTTAATCAACAAAGGCGTTGACGAGCCTTACCGCATGTTTACTTCCAGAGCTGAATACCGTATTTTATTACGACAGGACGACGCTGATGCCCGTCTTACCGAAAAGTCGTATGCTCTGGGGCTGGCAAGCTCCGAACGACTGAATCTTTGGAAAGAAAAACAAAAAGAAATTCATAGCCTGCTGCAATTTGCCCGTCAATATTCCATCAAAGCCAAATATATAAACACAGCCCTCGAGGGATTGGATACCACACCGCTAAGGCAAGGTGTCCGTTTAAGCGACCTGATTTTAAGGCCGCAATTATCTTTTAATCTCTTAAAAGAGCATATTCCTGCGCTTAAAAACCAGATAGAACAAATTCCTAATCGTCGGGAAGAAATTGTCGAAGCCGCCGAAATTCAAATCAAATATCAGGGCTATATAGAACGCGAGCAATTGCAGGCAGAAAAGATACAGCGCCTCGATAATATTCGCATCAAAGACAAGTTTGATTATCTGAGTCTCCAATCCTTGTCGTTCGAGGCCAGGCAAAAGCTAAACAAGATTCAACCCGAAACCTTGGGGCAAGCCAGTCGCATTCCCGGAATATCTCCCAGCGACATCAGTATCTTGCTGGTTTTACTGGGCAGATGAGCCCTGTTTGTTCCACGTGAAACATTTAAGCCGATGCAAAAGCCTTCTTTACATATAAACCAAATTTTGAGTGGACTGCCAGAGCTTCCGGGCATTTATCAGTATCTGGGAGAAGAAGGTCAAATCATCTATGTAGGCAAGGCGAAGAATTTAAAAAAAAGAGTCCTCTCCTACTTTAACAAAACACATACTGATTCTCCTAAAACAGCTGTGCTGGTCAAAAAAATCAAAGACATTCGCTACACAGTGGTTGAGAATGAACAAGACGCTCTCTTGTTGGAGAACAACCTGATAAAAGAACATCAGCCAAGATATAACGTCTTGCTTAAAGACGATAAAACCTACCCCAGCATTTGTATTAAAAACGAAAGATTTCCCAGAGTATTCCTGACTCGCAGAATTCTTAAAGACGGCTCAGAGTATTATGGCCCTTACAGCTCTGTTCCCATGGCTAAAGTGATATTGGATTTAATAGGCAAAATGCACCCACTTAGAAGCTGTAGACTGGATTTATCTGAAAACAAAATACAGGCCGGGAAATACCGGGTTTGCCTGGATTATCATATAAAAAAATGCCTGGGCCCCTGTGTTGGGTTGCAGTCAGAGGCAGATTACAATAAAAATATTGATCATATACGACATATTCTCAAGGGCAATCTTGAAACCGTAGAAAACAAATTAAAAAAGGAAATCAATGAGCACGCTGATGCCTTAAGGTTCGAAAAAGCACAAGTCTGTAAAACAAAATTGGAATTGCTGGATTTGTACCGCAGTAAATCCTTTATCGTAAATTCAAACATCAAAGAATTAGACGTTTTTAGTTGGGATGAAAGCGACAATGCCGCTTTCATAAATTACATACACGTTCACAATGGCTGCATTGTGCAGACTTTCACTTTTGAATACCGTAAAAAAATTGAAGAAGACAAAGAATCTTTGCTTGCAAGTGGTATTTATGAGATGCGGAGACGCTTCAACAGCAAAAGCAAAGAAATTATCGTACCCTTTATCCCTTCCATGGAATTGGAGAATGTTCAATTTCGCGTTCCCAGGCAGGGAGACAGGAAAAAACTACTGGATTTATCAAAAAACAACGTACGTCAATATAAAATCGATCTGCTCAAACAAGAAGAAAAACTAAATCCCGAACAACGAAGCACCCGAATATTGCAAAGATTGAAAACAGACCTGCATCTTGAAGAATTGCCCGTCCATATTGAGTGTTTTGATAATTCCAATATTCAGGGCAGCAACCCTGTTGCCTCTTGTGTTGTTTTTAAAAAAGCCAAAGCTTCCAAACGGGACTACAGGCATTTCAGCATAAAAACAGTATCAGGAATAGATGACTTTGCCTCCATGAAAGAAGTAGTTATTAGACGGTATACACGCCTGGTCAAAGAAGAACAGGAATTACCTCAATTAATAATTGTAGATGGTGGTAAGGGCCAGCTAAGTGCCGCTGTTGAAGCTCACAAAAATATAATTGAGATTGGGGAAAAAGAAAATATCTCCGAGTCTATTCTGGAAAAAGTTCGCTCAATCAGAATAATTGGAATTGCTAAGCGACTGGAAGAAATTTATTTTCCACACGATTCTACCCCTCTGTATTTGAACAAAAATTCTGAAAGTTTGAAATTAATTCAGCAAATGCGGGACGAAGCGCATCGTTTTGGTATAAGTTTTCATCGTAATCTTAGAAGCAAAGTTCAGATAAAATCCGAACTTGACGAGATACCAGGTATCGGCAGCAATACAAAAAATTTGCTCCTGAAACATTTCAAAAGCCTGAAAAAAATTCGCGAAGCCAATCGCGATGAATTAGAAAAAATTGTAGGCAAAGCTAAATCCTACAGTATAATCAATTTTTATAAATCAAAATGAAAGCCGTCATACAAAGAGTCATCAAAGCCTCTGTCAGTGTAAATGGAGAATTATTCGGCAGCATTAACAAAGGTCTGCTGGTCTTAATTGGGATTGAAGAAAAAGATGAAATCGGCGATATGAACTGGATGGCCGAAAAAATATGTAATCTCCGGATTTTTAACGATGAGAAGGGGGTAATGAACCTTTCAATCAAACAAGATGGAGGGAATCTGCTTATTATCAGTCAATTCACCTTGTGCGCAAACACACAAAAAGGACATCGCCCTTCGTATATTAAAGCCGCAAAGCCTGAGAGGGCAAAAGATATGTATGAAGACTTTTGTAGACTTTGCAGTACAATTCTAAACAAAAAGACAGAACAAGGTGTTTTTGGTGCCCATATGTTAGTTGAATTAATCAACGATGGCCCGGTTACCATTTTGCTGGATTCTAAAGACAAAAAACAATGACTTTAAAAGAAGCTCAAATTCAAGTAGATGAATGGATTAAACAATACGGTGTTCGCTATTTCAGCGAATTGACCAATATGGCCTTACTGAGCGAAGAAGTGGGCGAAGTAGCCAGAATAATTGCACGTGAATACGGAGAACAATCTAAAAAAGCCTCTGAAAGATCAGCAAATCTTGGCGATGAATTGGCCGATGTATTATGGGTATTGATTTGTCTGGCCAATCAAACCGGAATAGATTTAGAGCAGGCTTTTGCCGAAAACATGAGGAAAAAAACCTTACGCGATAACAGCAGACATCAGGAAAACCCAAAACTAAAATCAAGTCTTTAGCGTAAAACAGGCATTCAAAATCTTAGTTTTTTAGAAAGAACTAAGCTCGTTTTGAAATTATACACTGCGATTTGCCACATATTCCAGGCAGAGTCTCAACGATTCGCGGGCTTCTGACTTGGGTATTTCTGAGAGAATTAAAAGAGCTTTTTCCTTGTATTCATCCATCTTTTTAGATAAATACTCCAGGCCGCCGGAACTGATGGCAAATTTATACATTCTTCGGACATTGTGTTTGGTAAAATGGCCATTTGCCAGTATATCACGAAAAGGTTTTACTTTTTTTGGATCGCTTTGCTCCAATGCATAGATGAGAGGCAGTGTCACCTTACCTTCGCGCAAATCGTTAGCAATTGGTTTTCCTGGTGTATTTCCAGCTTTATCTTGCAAAATATAATCGAAGGAATCGTCTTTTAATTGAAAAATCATACCCAGGTACTCCCCAAATAAAGCCATTCGCCGGACATCTTCAGGTTTTGCCGATGATGTCATAGCCCCAGCTTTGGCACAAAAAGCAAAAAGCTGGGCTGTTTTTTTGTTTATAATATTGAAATAACTTGCTTCAGAGGGGTTTTGTTGTTGGCTGGCATGTAGTTGTGCCAATTCTCCATCGGCCAGATTGGCTCCCAGCTTTCCAATATCTGCAATAATATCTAGTTGCCCGGATTGAGCGGCAATTTCAATCACTTTGGATAAATAATAATCACCCGATAAGATGGCCACTTTGTTTTTCCAAATGGCGTTGATGGAATTTTTTGATCTTCGTTGATAGGTTTCGTCCACGACATCGTCGTGCAGCAGACTCGCGGAATGAAGAATTTGCAGGGCTGCAGCAATTGTAATCGCATTCTTCCCGACCGGGCCAAAAACTGCCGATGAAAGCAAAAGAATGGTCGGGCGGATTTCCTTGCCGAGCGATCCGTTTAGGTACTGTACCACTTGAGACAATATCGGATTGTCGGGCTCCAGGGCTTTCTTGTATGTTTGCTGATACAAAAGAAATTCCTTTTCGATGGGACGTCGAATCAGATCGATCATTTTAAAATAATTAGGTTACAAATTTAAGGATAATTCCTATCATACACATAATAGCCGGTTTAAAAAAACCAGCTTACTATTTTAAGTGAAATCTTGCTATATTTTATACCTTTACCGTCTAATCAATTCAATTTTGAATATGTCAACATCAAACAGGCTTTTTTTGCTAGATGCTTATGCCTTGATTTACAGATCGTATTATGCCTTTATTAAAAATCCGCGGGTAAACTCCAAAGGCGAAAACACCTCTGCTATTTTTGGCTTTATCAATACCCTGGAAGATCTTCTCAAACGAGAAAGCCCTACACATCTGGCCGTTGCCTTCGATCCCCCCGGCCCCACTTTCAGACATACTGCATTCGAAGCCTACAAAGCCCAACGCGAAAAAACGCCAGAAACCATCATTTGGTCTATCCCTTACATCAAGGACATACTGAGGGCCTATCAAATTCCCATTCTCGAAGTAGAAGGTTTTGAGGCGGACGATGTGATAGGTACCTTATCGCTCAAAGCCGAAAGAGAAGGTTTTGAAATCTTTATGATGACCCCGGATAAAGATTTCGGTCAGCTGGTTTCGGAACGCTCCTTTATTTACAGGCCCCGCTACGGTTCTTCTGAATTCGAAGTGATGGGCATAAAAGAAGTGAATAAAAAATTCGGTCTTGATCACCCCTGTCAGATTATTGATTTATTGAGTCTGATGGGAGATGCCTCAGACAATATCCCCGGCTGTCCCGGTATCGGTATAGTGACCGCTCAAAAATTGATTGCTGAATTTGGTGATGTTGACACTTTGCTTAATAATACCGACAAATTAAAAGGCTCGGTGAAAGAAAAAATAGAAAACAACCTGGAGCAAATTCTTTTTTCCCGTTTTTTGGCAACGATCAGACGCGATGTTCCGGTAGAATTTGTCGAAAAGGAACTCCGAATGGTTCCACGCGACGAAAATAAAATAATGAGCATTTTCGAACAATTAGAATTCAGAGCGCTTATGAAAAAAATCAGCGCCTCCAATTCTTATGCCCTGCCTAAAACAAAATCATCCAATACTCAACTTGGAGAAAAAAATAATTTTAAACCCATTTTTGTGGCAGCCTCACAACCCGGAGCCGGTAAAAAAAATCTAGCGGGAGAACATTTGCAAACTTCACTTTGGGACGAACAAGGAAATACTACCGCTGCCTCTTCGCCTTCCTTTCCCAAAGACAAGACCAGGCAAAATGCCGGGAACGATTTATTTTCGGACAATTTGACGGCGATAAATCAAGACGATTCCTCAGATCATTTGCCAGAAACGACTCTCAAGAGCTTAAAAACCGAGCCTCACTCCTATCATGTCCTTGATAATGAGGGTGCTATTCAAAATTTTATTGATGAATTTTCTGACACAGATTTTTTCGCTTTTAGCACACAAACCGACAATAAAGATATTTTGAATGCTCACTTGTTGGGAATAGCCTTTGCAAAAGAAAAAAATAAAGCCTATTACCTACCCTGCCCCCAAAACCAAAAAAATTGCCAGGAGCTGCTAAATTCTTTCAAGCCTCTTTTTGAAAACGAAAGCAGTCTTAAAATAGGCTATGAACTGAAAAACGAAATTCTGGTTTTGCACAATTACGATTTGCCGTTGAGAGGTCCGCTGTTTGATATCCTCATAGCTCATTATCTTATTCAACCCGAATTGAGGCATAAGCTGGACTTTTTGGCCAAAAACTACCTCAACTACCAGGGGCTTACCGAAGAATCCATTCTGGGCCCTAAAGGCAAGAATCAAAAGAGTCTGGAGAATCTTAGCATTGATGTGCTCTCCGAATATGCCAGCGAACAGGCAGATCTCTGCTTACAATTAAAAAGCGTGCTGGAAGCCGAAATAAAAAAAGAAGGCATAGACAACTTATATCACGAAATAGAAGCGCCCTTGATTTATGTCCTGGCTGATATGGAAAACAGCGGCGTGTATATTGATACAGAAGCACTCAAAAGCTCTTCGGTGCTACTCAC
>JAAZGQ010000490.1 GCA_012511135.1 Bacteroidales bacterium
CTATAAATGTGCCGATAGTGGCAGTTATTTCTGTTTCTTCAAGTGGTTCAAATGCAATAATTTCTCCCATTTCTCCATTGTTTGTAGATGTTTCTTGTGCCATTCCGGAAAGCGGCAGCATAGTCAATATCATGCATAGTGAAAGAAATATACTTAATAATCTTTTTATCATATTTGTTTTCCTCCTTTGAAAGCCTTTTGCTTACCTTTTTTACTTTCTATTTATCCGCCTTGCCAGCCCGTTCCTCCAGATAATCTTTTTTTCGAAAACCCAGCATCCCAGCAACAGCAGAGACTGGGAACATTCGGATTTCACGGTTTAACTTGGTTACGCTGTCGTTGTAAATCAGGCGGCTGGTGCGCACCATATTTTCAAAGGTCTGTACCGCGTCCATGGTTTTGATGTAATTTTGATTGGCTTTCAGGTCGGGATACTGCTCCGTTACCATGGCAATCCTGCCAAGGGCCTCGGAAATAACCCCTTCCTGACGCATCACATCATCCGGCGTGGATTTTGCTGTGATGACGCTTCTTCTTGATTTGATAGTTTCAATCAGCGTTTCGCTTTCGTGCTTGGCATAGCCCTTGGTCAAATCCAAAAGGGCCGTCAGCGCATCAAAGCGGCTGGAAAGCTGCACCCCGATCTGGCTCATGGCATTGCTGATATTCTCATCCAACACCACCAGTCTGCGCTGGGTGGAGATGATCCATAGAACAATGACCGCAATAATTACGGCGATTGTGATGAAAGTTGGCAGCATAATAAAGTCTCCTTTTTTATTTTTTAATGGGCAGACAGACTGTGGTTTTGTCCGTCTGCCCATTTTGTTGCCTGTATGCGTGGTTACTCCAATGTGATACTTGGAAGTATATCGGCCAGATTCGCCTCAAGGGAGGAATTTGCCCCTGTGGTGTAAGTAAAAGCAATATGCTGCTCGCAATTTTGACCATCGATTGCGAAGTATAAAATGATTTGACAAGTGGTTACGTTTTTGCCGCTGCTATTGCTGTCGCCTGTGCAGAGGAAGGATAAGGAATCCACTCCCGCAATGTTAGCAGGATTATCAAAGGCAAGCACCTTGATGTTGGAATAGGTATCTCCCAGTGATTCAAGCATATAGTCCTCGGTGACATCCTCAATCCATGTATCCGATGGGAATGTAGGTGTTACGACAATGCTGGCATCGGGGCCTTCAGCCACAGCGTAGCCGTCTTTATCGCTAAATTCGCCAAAATCGCTGGGAACGAGCAGAGCGGTGTAATTTGCTACCTTGTTGACAAGTGTGATGTCCGACGCGGCAGGCGCCGATGTGTCAGGCGTGGAAGTTGGTGCGGAATCGCTTCCTCCGCAGGCTGCAAGGCTCAGTGTCATGGCAAGTGCCATCATAAGTATCAATAATTTTTTCATTATAAATTCCTCCATTTTCTTTTGCTTTTGCTTTTGCGGTGTTCAGGGACTATCACTGGCTGACTTCGTCTAAAGCGGCACCGGCTTCAGCAATGAAGGAACGGCCTACCTCAATGGCTACCGTCAGGGCACCCATAACTTCCGGTGTGAGTGTTTC
>JAAZGQ010000491.1 GCA_012511135.1 Bacteroidales bacterium
CCGCCTTCAAGTCCGGAATCTCTAAGATGGCTCTTACTGTTCTTTCGGAAATGCCCGGAAATATTTTTAAAACAGCTACTTGTTGGTTAATACGGGTACGCAGGCTGAGTGAGCTTTGCGGGTTTGGATAATGTATGAATTTCTTGGCGTATTTAATATGTACTCCCGCTTTGGCCAAAGGAGGATAATTGTGCGAGCGAAAAGCGTTAAAGTGATCTGCGTTTTGTTTGGTAGTTCTGTTTCCTCTCAAAAGAGTGTCTTCGAAGAAAATGCAGACTTCGGGCACCATGGCCTGGCCGTTTTCTCTGGCTGCTGCCATTTCGATGGCAGTGAGCAGGTTTTCGCGTGCATCGGAACGCAATACTCCCAGAGGCAGCTGAGAGCCGGTAAAAATAACCGCTTTGCCCAGATTATTAAGCATAAAACTCAGAGCCGAAGCCGAATAAGCCATGGTGTCGGTTCCGTGCAAGACCACAAAGCCGTCGTACTGTTGGTAGTGATCATGAATAATATTTGCCAGTTTACTCCAGCTGGAGGGATCTATGTCGGAAGAATCCACGAGAGGATCGAAGGCGATGGAATCTACCCTGAGTCCGGTTTTACTCAATTCCGGCAGGTAATCAAAGATTTTTTCAAAATCAACGGGTTGCAATGCTCCGGTCAGAGGGTCTTCGGACATACTGATGGTGCCGCCGGTACAAATGAGCAATACGGCATTGTTTTTTTCCACTGTGGTAGTTTTAGATACGCAAAAATAAGCAAATAGGGACAATTACAAAATTATGTCTATTTTTGTTGTTTTGATTTTTGAAAGTTGTTTTGTTGAACAAATATAATCCTAATCCTTAACCCTCATCCCCCTGATTGTATGCCGCGATTTATATGTGCCGCTATTAAAACCGGTTTGACCTTGATTTTATTTCTTTTTACGTCTGTTTCCGTTATCAAAGCCAGCCCTAAGTTGGTTATTAATGAATTTATGAGCATCAACGATGGCATCATTCAAGATGAGGACGGTGAAAATTCGGACTGGATAGAATTGTACAATGCCGGAGATCAGGCTGTTAATCTGGAGAACTGGTCTTTGACCGATGATTCGACCAATTTACAAAAATGGCTGTTTCCTTCCGTCAATCTGGAAGCCGGAGCTTATTTGTTGATTTTTGCTTCGGACAAAGACAGGAGAGCAGAAGGGGAAGAATTACATACCAATTTTAAATTAGCCTCTTCGGGCGAATATCTGGCATTGGTAGAACCGGATGGAATAAGCATTGCCTTTGCGTATTCACCGGCTTATCCCCCTCAGCAAAGCAATGTGGCTTATGGTTTATTTCAAGGACAGCATACCTATCTGGAGAATCCCAGTCCGGCTTCCGTGAATTTGCTCGGGGACCAGGTTTTGCCTCCTGCTTTCAGTATGCCAGCGGGTTTTTATGATCAGGCTTTTGAATTGGAGCTGAATGTGGCTGTGAATAACCTTGCTATTTACTATACTACCGACGGCAGTCTGCCCACCAAAGAACAAGGTCTGCTGTATACTTCTTCTCTGGCCATTGATACTACAACAGTGATCAGGGCTATATGCATCACCGAAGATGAGCGCATAAGCCCTTCAGTAAGCAGATCCTATCTTTTTTTAGAAGAAGTTCTGAAGCAAGGCCAACAGCCTGAAGGTTATCCTGACAAATGGAATGGAGGAACTTCTCCTGCCGATTACGAGATGGACGCCGAAATATGCCAACATCCCGATTACGAGAATCAAATACTCGATGC
>JAAZGQ010000492.1 GCA_012511135.1 Bacteroidales bacterium
AAAAAGCAGTACAAGGCTTTTTCGTATTACCATTTGCCCGACGGGAGAGTGGTCAGTTTGTGGAAACATGCTCTTACTTCGATAAGTGCAGACGGAGGCAAAACCTGGGCAGAGCCGGTTCAGCGGGCGCTGGGCTTTGTCAACAGCAATGCCAAAATCTGGGGACAATCTACCTCGGACGGGAAATTTGCCACAGTGTATAATCCTTCGGAATATCGTTGGCCCCTGGCCGTTTCTACTTCGAAGGACGGACTGGAATACACCGACCTGATGCTGGTGCACGGAGAAATAACAGCTATGCGTTACGGAGGCCAGTATAAATCATACGGCCCTCAATATGTACGGGGCATTCAGGAAGGGAACGGAACTCCTCCGGACGGAAAAATGTGGCTGACTTACAGCATGAACAAAGAAGATATTTGGGTAGCCTCTGTGCCTGTACCCATTTGCAGTAAAGCAGCAGAATATGCCAGAGAGGTCTTTGACGAAATGCCCGACGGTCAGGAAACAGCTTTGTGGAATACCTACGATCTGCAATGGGCCAGCACCCGAATTGAAAAAGACGAAGAAGGTCGAAAAAGTCTGACTCTCCGCGATAAAGATCCTTTCGATTACGCCAAAGCCGAAAAGATATTCCCTGCTTCCGCACAATTTACAGTGACTGCCGAGATCAGAGCCGGTCAAAACGATCACGGGACTTTGCACATGGAAGTGCAAAACGCCAAGGGTCAGCCCTCTATCCGTATCAGTTTTAACGAGGACGGTAGAATATACAGTAAATCAGGAGCCCGATACTCCAGCCTGGGCAGCTACGAAGCCGGTAAAAACTATACGGTTAAACTCAATGTTGATACCAAAATGCGCTATTATACTGTGCAGATCAATTCAGGCCGTGAAGTAGGACGTATTTTCTATGCCCCTGCAGCCAGCCTCGAAAGAGTAGTATTCCGAACCGGAGTACCCCGCCTGCATCCTACACCGGAGACCCCGGCCGACCGCTACACCGATTTGCCCGACGCAAACGCTGTAGATCCCGAAGCCTGCTTCCGCATATATGCTCTTGAAACAGCTCCGGCCCCTAAACCTGACAATAACCAATAATGAATACATCTTTTATGAAAAAACAATCCCTTGCCTGGCTTTTATTCGGTTTTACACTTATCCTTGCTACCTCCTGCGAGGCCAAAAGCAAAACGCCTAAATCGGCCGGTATTCTAAAAGCCGAAGATTTTAAACATTATGTCGAGTATTTTAACCGCATGGAAGATGAACCCATCGTTCAGGCTATACCCAATGCTGAGTCCTGGGAGTGGATGCAATCCAATATCCCCTTGTTCAGTTGTCCTCAGGATAATTTCGAGGAGATGTGGTATTTCCGTTGGTGGTCTTTGCGCAAAGGTATACGCGAAACCCCGGTTGGATATGTAATCAATGAATTCCTGGTGGAACGTTCTTATGCCGACAAATACAATCTGATAGCTTGTGCCCTGGGGCATCATGTTTACGAAACCCGCTGGCTGCATGATTCAAAATTCCTGGATCAGTATCTGCATGTTTGGTATAGGGGCAACGATGGGGCTCCCATGAAAAAATTGCGCAATTTCAGTTCGTGGACAGCTTATGCTGTATACAACAGGTATCTGGCCGATGGTGACAAGGAGTTTATGCTGGATATGTTGCCCGATTTGGAACAGGATTACAAAAACTGGGAAAGCGATCATCGTTTGCCCGACGGAATGTATTGGCAAGCCGATGTGCAGGACGGTATGGAAGAATCTGTCAGTGGAGGCCGGCGCATCAAAAATGCCCGTCCCACCATCAACAGTTATATGTACGGAAATGCCCTGGCTTTGTCCAAAATGTTTAGTTTGAGTGGCGATAACCAAAAATCCACACTCTATGCTGCCAAAGCCGATACCCTAAAAGATCTGGTACAAAACAATTTATGGCATCCCGAACGGAAATTCTTTGAAACTCGTTGGGTAAACGGCCAGTTGGCTCAGGCGCGCGAAGCAATAGGCTATATTCCCTGGTATTTTAATTTACCTGAACAGGGTAAAAACTACGAGGAGGCCTGGTTGCAGGTCAAAGATCCGGAAGGTTTTCTGGCTCCCTACGGTTTGACTACAGCCGAAAGGCGTCATCCGGAATTCCGTACCCGGGGCGTGGGAAAATGCGAATGGGATGGGGCAGTCTGGCCGTTTGCCAGCTCGCAAACCATGACGGCCATGGCTAATGTGCTCAACAATTATGAACAAAATTACGTTGACAAGGCTACTTACTACGAGTTGATGAATCTATACGTTGAGTCACAATATCACCGGGGCAGACCTTACATAGGCGAATACCTGGACGAAGTGACCGGGTATTGGTTAAAAGGAGATCAGCTGCGTAGCCGCTATTACAATCACTCTACTTTTGCCGATTTGATTATAACCGGCTTAATGGGCTTACGTCCCGGAGAAGATGATATTTTGGAAATTAATCCATTAATTCCGGATGAACAATGGAATTGGTTTTGCCTGGACAATTTAATGTATCATGGCAAAAATATAGCCATCGTTTGGGACAGTACAGGAAAAAAATTCAAAAAAGGCCAGGGTTTGCTTATTTTCTGCAACGAGAAAAAAGTAGCTCAAGCGGCCAGCCTTGGTAAAATCACTGTCGATATTTCGACGTACTGACCTAAACTGTTTAGGATGTATTAGTGCTGAAAATGAGTTTAATAGATAAAAGATTCTGAGATCGTATTAAAAAATAATAAAGCTTTTTAGGCCTATTTTGTGTTAAAACGTTTTAGAGTTATATTTGTCCACAAAACACTTTGATATTATGGCGTTCAAGAAAAAAGTTTCTCTGAAAGATATTGCTCAAGCTGTTGGTGTATCCTCGGCTTTGGTCTCTATGGTGCTTAACGGAAAAGCAAAACAATACGGAATAGGTGAAGAAGCCACCCGCAAAGTACTGGCAAAAGCCAAAGAACTCAATTATCAGCCCAACATTATGGCCAGAGGTCTGAGAAGCGGCAAAAGCCACTTGTTGGGCTTGGTGGTTGCAGATATCTCAAATCCCTTTTTTGCCATACTTGCACGGGAAATTGAGCGTGCGGCTTCCGAAAGAGGATATACCGTTATTTATGGCAGTTCCGACGAACAACCCGGACATTTATGTACGCTGATGAACACTCTGGCTAACCAGGGCGTAGACGGAATCATAGTGGTACCCTGCGAAAATTCGGAAGATCTTATTTCGGATTTATACCTCCAAAAGTACGCCATGGTGTTGGTCGACCGGTTTTTTCCCAATATCAACACCTTGTCGGTGTCGCTCGATAATGCCAAAGCCTGTAGGGATGTGACTCAACATCTTCTAAATCAAGGATTTAAAAGAATTACCTTTGTGTCGTACGAGTCAGAGCTTTATCATACGACCGAGCGCATAAGAGGATATCGGGAAGCTATGCAGGAAGCCGGTTTGGGACAGAATGTCAATGTGCTTGAATTGCCTCAGGAAAAATACCACGAAATGATGTTACAGGTTTTTGAGGACAATCAGATTAACAAAAATTCTGATGCCCTTATATTCTCTACCAACTCCCTTACTATTCAGGGTTTGTATGTTCTTAATCAGTTGAAGATACGTATTCCCGAAGATGTGGCCGTTTTTGGTTTTGACGGAGGAGATGTATTTCATCTCTATTCTCCTGCCATCAGTTATGTAAAACAACCGGTAGAAGAAATGGGCAGAAAGGCTGTAACAATACTTATAGATCAGCTTGAATCGGATGAACCTCAAGAAATAAAGAGGTACGAACTTAAGCCTGAACTGGTTATTACAGAATCTTCTTTAAAAAAATAATATTAAAGCTCTATCGTGTAGAAGAAATTAATGTATGGAAAGAGTGTATACTATGAATCATTTATCAAAAGCTTTTTCGGGAATAGTGGTGCCTATGGTCAGCCCCTTGCTGGATGACCATAAAATAGATACAGCTGCTGTAAAGCGTATCATGATGCTTTTTGCGAGTTATTCTGTTTCACCACTGGTGTTGGGAACAACAGGCGAATCACCTTCCATTTCCGAGAAGGAAAGCTTACGCTGTATGCGCGCTGCTTGCAGGGCAAAAAGCGAGAATCAGAAAGTTTATGCCGGACTGGTCGGCAATAAAGTGACCGAGCTGTTAAACAGAGCTAAAATGTATGCGGACATGGGAGTAGATGCCCTTGTTTCTACGCTGCCGTCTTATTATCCACTTTCGGTTGATCAAATGCGTTCTTATTATCTGACTTTGGCTGATTCTGTGTCTGTGCCGGTATTTATGTATAATATCAAGGCAACAACTCAAATGTCCCTGCCTCTGGATTTGGTGGCAGACTTGAGTCAGCATCCGAATATTGCAGGCTTGAAAGATTCCGAAAGAGATCCTGAACGTTTGAAAGAATGCATTCAGAAATACAAAAATCGCTCTGATTTCTCATTTTTTTGCGGCTGGGGAGCACAAGGAGCCAATAGTTTGATTCTCGGTGCTGACGGCATTGTGCCCAGTACTGGCAATGTGGTTCCTGAATTGTATTACAAACTTTATAGGGCTGTACAGGCAGGTAATACTGATGCAGCTTTGCATTATCAGCAACAAACTGACCGGGTAGCAGCCTTGTATCAAAAAGACCGCAATCTGGGCAGTTCGCTGGCAGCCTTAAAAGTATTGATGAAAGCAAGGGGTTTTTGTGGTACAGCTATGATGCCTCCCCTGACTTCTTTGTCTGCCGATGAAGAAAAATCTATTA
>JAAZGQ010000493.1 GCA_012511135.1 Bacteroidales bacterium
ACATACGCATAAACAGTAGCGAAACTGTTTACGACAACAGGGCTGAAGAACGCAACCTTAAAAGTATTCTGGATAAGGAAATAGCGGCTTTGCCCGAGAAACAAAAGATGGTAGTGTATTTGCGCGAAGTGGAAGGATATGAAATTGAAGAAATAGGCAAAATGCTTGAAATGGAAGAGCCTAATGTACGTGTAGTCTTGTCCAGAGCGCGAAAACTGTTGAGAGAAAAGATGATAAAAATTATGTCCTATGGATTACAACAATAAAGAACAAGAAATACGGGCTTTGCTTGAAAAATATTTCGAAGCAGCCACCAGTCTCGAAGAAGAGGCCAGATTGAAGGACTATTTCTCGACTCAAAAAGAACTGCCCTCCGACCTGCTTTATGCCCGGCAGTGGTTTGGCTATCTGGGCGAGGCCGCCAGCGAAGTGTTGTCGGGATCTGCCCTTCCCTTATGTTTTACAGGCTCTGACAGGGCGTCTGATCAAGATTCTTCTGCTAAAACCACGATTGCCGCTAAGGCAGACGATCGGGTCGCTAAGAAAAGCCCGGGCCTGTTCCGGCAATGGCTCTGGCCGGCAATCTCCGTGGCAGCAGCCCTTACCGCCATGCTTATGCTGGTTCAGCCCGGGCACAATAATCAACAGGATATGATCTTTGGTTACGTCAACGGAGTTCCGCTCACCGATTCCCGTCAGGCCGCAATAGAATCCCAAAAAGCCTTGAACACCATGGGCAGGCAACTCTCCAAACCGGCGCACTATCTGGACGAACTCGATCAAATGGATCAGAGCCTGAACAAAAGCCTGGTTTACTTATCCAGTCTAGAAAATGTAAATCCTTGATAAATTATAAAATTAGTAACTGACATGAAAAAGATTCTTACTTTATCCCTGATCCTGCTGAGCTTTGTAACGATTGATTCTTTTGCTCAGAATTTATACGGCGGCTCTGCCATTTTGTACAAAGAAGCAAACTTGGAAGAAGCAAACTTAGAGGAAGCCGGGGGCAATCAATCTGCAATTATGTTCCAGGACCAAACAGGCAATCAGGTGCTCGATGTTTCACCAGATCCTGAAAGCGGTGGCCTGTCAATAAGCGTCGCGGGATATCAATTGGTGCTTTCGGGCAAAAATGACAAGTCCGATTCTGATATCGCCGGGGAAGTAAAAACACCCAAAACACGCGTAAAAATTAAGAGACCCAGATACAAAGGGCATCTCAGTACACTGGAAATGGGTTTTAACGAATTGACTATGCTCGATTATTCAGCTTATCCGCCCGGTGAACAAGGTTTTATGGAACTAAACAACGGACGTTCCATGCAGGTGGCTCTCAATATTTTCAAAGTAGCGGCTGCCCTGAACCGGGCTCAGACGCTGGGAGTGTCGAGTAGCCTGGGGATTGTGTGGAATGATTATGTCTTTATGAATGATATCACACTGAAGCGAGGCATCGATGGCATGGTGCATCCGGAAGCTATTGCCAGTACTTACAAAAAGACCAAACTCAATACTTTTGCGCTAAGAATTCCTTTGCTTCTTGATCTGAATTTTGGAAAAAAATTCTTTTTGTCGGCTGGTTTTTACGGCGATTTAGTATTGGGTTCTCACACCAAATATAAGTTCCCTAAAACAAAAGACCGCAATCCCTATATCAATGTATTTCAGGCAGGGGGAACCGTTCGGGGAGGCTACGGCAATTTTTACGTATATGGCAATTATTCGGCAACGAATTTATTCAAGGGAGGCAAAGGCCCAGGTGCTCAGCCTCTTACTATAGGATTGGGATTAGGAATTTAAAAATAGGCCTTATGAAAAAGTATATTATCTTTTTGCTGTTGATGCTGCCATTGGCTCTCACGGCGCAACAAAAAAGCTTTAAGCTTTTGTTCGACAAATATTCCGGCAAGGAAGGCTATACCACTGTTGGTCTCTCGGCCGATATGCTAAGAATGGTTTATTCCTTTTCGGGCGAAGACAGCGATCCCGAAATGACCAAATTGCTCAACGACATCAAGGGTATATCCATAGTGGTTTCGGACAGGATGAGTGACGAGTTTATCGATGATCTCGAAA
>JAAZGQ010000494.1 GCA_012511135.1 Bacteroidales bacterium
GCATAACCGGTTCATCCGGCAGGGGAAAATCTACTCTGCTTAAACTGATTCAGGCTTATGTTCGTCCCGACCAGGGCCAAATTATTATTCAGGACAAAGAACTCAAGGCGGCCAATATCAAAGCCCTTAGAGGATCCATGGCCTGGATTCCTCAAAATATTAACCTCCCGGTACAAAACGGCCTGGAATTGCTCGACATGCTCCATATGAAGCATAAACGCCCCCAGGTGGAACAATACGCCCTGAAGTTGGGACTGGAAGTTCAAATCACAGAGCAGCCCTTTAACATTATCAGCGGAGGGCAAAAGCAAAGGCTTGTAATGGCCATTTGTTTCGCCCTGGATAAAAGCATCCTACTTATGGATGAACCGACAGCCTCTTTGGATGAAGATTCTATTCAAATGCTTTTACATACTGTCGGACAAATGAAAGACAGAACCATCTTGTCTGCCTCGCACAATCAAACCTGGATGAATGCCGTACCCCAAAAAATAGCCTTATGAGCGGAGCCATTGACATTAGCATCAAAGATTTGCTGTTGAGTTTTGTAATTCTGATCGTTCCGCTGGCCTTTTTGTACTATTACAAAACAGGATTGATCAAAAGTACTTTGATCGCTGTTGTCAGGATGGTAGTCCAATTATCCCTGGTAGCGGTTTATCTGGAATGGATCTTTGAATTGAACAACGCCTGGCTCAATATACTCTGGGTGCTGATCATGATTATTGTGGGCATAACAACGACTATTAGCAGAGCCTCACTCAACTGGAAAAGTTTTTTGTTCCCTTTGTTTATTACTTCCCTAACCACGGTACTGATAGTGGATGCCTTTTTTCTGGGATTTGTAATCAGATTGGATTATATATTAGATACACAATACTTTATTCCAATTACGGGAATGATTCTGGGGAATGCTCTTAACCACAACATTGTGGGTATGCGCAGCTATTTTAAAGAATTGAACGAGAAATCCGATTTGTTTCATTTTTTGTTAACCAATACAGGGAACAACCTGAGATTAAGTATACGGCCCTTTATTGCGGAAGCTCTAAAACAGGCCATCAATCCAATGATAGCCAATATGTCTGTGATGGGACTGATTTCTTTGCCGGGCATGATGACCGGTCAGCTTTTGGGCGGCAGTTCACCTGCGATTGCCATCAAATATCAAATAATGATCATGTTGGCTATTTTTACCGGTTGTACGCTCAATTTATTTTTAAGTATAATTGCTTCCAACAAAGTGGTCTTTGATGCCTTTTACAATTTTGATCGTAAGAAAATATATAAATCCTAAAACCACTTCTTTTTTTTAAAGTATTGAAGATGAAAAAAACAACTCTTTTATTAGTCGGCATAGCTTTAGTGTTTGCAGCATGTGACGGACAAAATATTCCACAATCCTCTCCTGAGGAAAATCCTATGCGCTTGTTTTATGAACAGCCCGCAGCAATTTGGGAAGAAGCCCTGCCTATAGGCAACGGCCGCCTGGGGGCCATGGTTTTTGGCGGTGTAGAGAC
>JAAZGQ010000495.1 GCA_012511135.1 Bacteroidales bacterium
AGACCTACCCGCTCAGCCTCCCGATATCCCCGGCTGGTCAGCGCTGGACGCCGGCGTTTTTTGCTAGTCTCTCCGAGCCTTCACAAAAAAAATTGCCGGCCCCTGCGCGCTTCGGGCGCCGTGTCTATATGTCGGCTTCGGGGCAGGACTTTCACGGCGGTACGCTTTCGGGTAATTGTCGACACAGAGCTTTGCTCTATCAGTTCTTTTTTCCAGCCTTGCAGCTAAGGGTTGGTACATGTTGTCGGGGCGGATTTCGAAGGGCGTTACTGCCCGAAGAACATGGAACCGTGAAATATCCACATAACATAAAAAACCAAAAGCTTATAGTTCAATTATTCCCACCCTCTTCAAATAGTCATAAGTTGAATTATAGTACTCTGCTTTGCGAGTTTTATCTTCTGGATCGCCTTTTGGAACGACTATTATCATGCCTTGTCTGGCTCTTGTTAGGAGGACTCTGTAGGCGTTCTTTTGGTACATTTTCCGTTCTTCTTTTCTAATATTCTGCCATTTGTTTCCGGAGAACGAATAGTGCTGCCATCCATCAGGACTGTATCTTAAATCGCCATCCCAAGTGATGCATGCCCAATCTAATTCCAAGCCTTGTACTTGGAATTCAGTGGCAACGTCTTCTAAATAAAAGGAGGAGCGGATATCATCTTTTTCATCGAGAAACCAATGGATCGGGTCTATAGGTGATTTTACGTCAATGGCGTAAGGTTTTAATCGTTGCGCTTGTGAAGAAACCACAATACCATACCGTTCACTACCTCTTGCTTTGGTTTTGAGCCACTCTTTTGCCTTTGGCAAATCTCTGGTTAAAACAATTGGGTATTTTTCCTTTATTTCGTTGTAAACCTGATTTGCTGATTCAATATCTAGGTCCAAGAGTAGTTTCACAAATAAAGATACTTTCTCGGCTCGAAAAGAACGCATCGAAACCGAAAGATGTAGATCGTTATTAGTAAAAAGCCTGTCTTTGTTTTTAATTAGTTGAAGTGCCTCACCGGCTGCATATTCACTGTCTGTCAATTTTGATGAAACATGTATATTCCAATCAAGAAAAGACCGATTAAGACCTTCAATCCATTCGGCAATTCCTGCTTCTCCTGTGTTGATTTCTTGGCCTCCACCTACGAGACAAACAATGACAGCCCAATCTTTGTGTCTGTCCAAACAGGATATTAAATATTCGGGTTCAGAATAGGCAAAATCTTTATGATTCTTTTTGCGACTCATAAAGTTTTTGGTTTGAAGCAAGTCCCAGGCGCGTTGAGCTTCATCGAAAATGGCAATATGATCAAATGGAGGTCTCTCCATATCAATTAAACATTCATCTCGGAAATTGTGAACATTTTGTACAAATGCCTTGACTTCACTGAAGATCTGTCCTTTTTTTGTTTTACGTCCGTTTGCCTTTTCACGTTTCCAACGGTCTCGTGTTAATGCCTCTCTTAAAATTGCAACTAAAGGACCATTTCCAGAAAGGAATACACTTGTGGTTTCACTTTCACTTTTGAGAAATTTGGTAGCGATATCTAACCCTACTAATGTCTTGCCTGCACCAGGGACCCCAGTAACAAAACATATTGACTTAGCGTGTTTATTTTTTGTCTCAACAATAATTTTTTCGATGGCACTGCTGGTATCACTGAGGTTTTTTGCTGATGCATCACTTCGTGAGATATCGGCTACAGAATGATTATTATACAAAGCCATTGCGGCTTCTAAAATGTTTGGTGTTGGGGCATATCTACCTTTGCTCCAATTTGTTCCATCAATTACAGTATTTTCATCGCTGAAAGTCAAAACGCCTTCAATAACCGATTGAAGATTCTGAGTATTCGTTTTTATTGGTGAGAGCGTCAGGTCTTGATAGCTTTTTTCAATAAGGGTGTATTGTTCTGAATATTTTGCCTCCGTCGCAATCAAAACGGGGGCAATTAAATGATCGTGACTAGTTTCGTGAAAGTTTTTTAAATCGAGTGCATAATCCCAAACCTGATCAACAGCATTAGCCGTAAATTCTTTTTCTCCAACCTTAAATTCAAGTACAAAAATGACACTTCTGATTATTAAAACCACGTCAATACGACGTCCCATTCTAGGAATTGAATATTCGAAAAAAATGGTGCCCGGGTATTTAAATAGTATGTGTTTAAGAATTTCGATTTCCTTCAACCACGCCGACTTTTGCGTTAACTCTAATGAGAAATCATTGTTATAAGCTAGTTTGCCAAGGATACTCTCTTCTGTTTCTAAAAGGAAATTTTGAATAGAGTTTGAGTAAAAATATCTAAGCATTGAGAAAGTTTTTGAAAAGCATTCAAATATATTAATTAAGAATCAAAAGATTAATACAATTTGTATAATAATATTCCCAACAATTCTGTGGGGGCTGGCTTAATTTGTCAATGTGCAATTTGTGCAATTATTGTGCAATTACCCGTTTTTTAAAATGTAAAAAGCTCCAGCTCCCTTTTGTCCACTACTTTCCAACAATTCTTTATTCACTAACTCAGTAAGGTCATTACTTGCTGTATTTCTTGA
>JAAZGQ010000059.1 GCA_012511135.1 Bacteroidales bacterium
ATACCTATTGCCGGTGTGCTGGGCGATTCACACGGAGCATTGGTAGGACAAAGTTGTTTTGTTCCCGGTATGGGCAAGGCTACTTACGGAACGGGTTCTTCGGTGATGGTCAACATTGGGAGTTCTCCTCTGCGGGCTCCCGAAGGCTTGGTGACTTCGGTGGCTTTTGCTGCCCAGGGTAAGACCCATTATGCCTTCGAAGGCAATATACATTGTACGGGAGCCACTATCAAATGGATGGTGGACGAGCTCGAACTATTGACCAACTCTGCCGAAAGCGAAGCCCTGGCGTTAAGCGTGGATGACAATGCCGGTGTCTACCTGGTTCCGGCTTTTGCCGGTTTGGGGGCTCCCTGGTGGAAACCCGATGCCAGAGCTATTATTTGCGGTTTAAGCCGTGGCAGCAGCAAAGCGCATATAGTACGGGCCGGCTTGGAAGCCATAGCCTATCAGGTAAAAGACCTGGTGGATTTGATGCTCAGGCAGGCCGGTATTGCGCTGGAAGAACTCCGGGTTGACGGAGGGCCGGTACACAATCGTTTCCTGATGCAATTTCAAGCCGATATGCTGAATGCACCTATAAACATCAGCCCCATCGAAGAAGCATCTGCTTTGGGGGCCGTATTTATGAATTTTCTGGCTTTGGGCCGGATTCGTCGCCTGGAAGATCTGACAAAATTCAGAAGCCGCGATAAACAACTCAGCCCTCAGATGTCTGCCGCAAAAAGAGAACAATTATACGCTGCCTGGCAGCAAGCTGTAAATATGATTTTATAAACCATACTACTATGTCATACAAAAAGCAACTTTGCTTTGGTGTCATTATCGGCACACGCAATTATTTCAATTCGGCCCTGGCCAAAGACGTAAGAAGTTCTCTGCTGGAAACTCTTACCAAAGCCGGTCACAGCTATGTTATTCTCGATGAGGATCAAACAGCCACCGGTAGTATTGAAACCAGAGAAGATGGCATAAAATGTGCCAGACTTTTCAGGGAACACCGTGACTGCATTGATGGTATATTGATTTCTCTTCCCAATTTTGGTTTTGAAATAGGTATTATCAATGCCCTTGATCTGGCCGAACTCAAAGTTCCTATTTTGGTTCAGGCTTGTGATGACGACAACGATAAGGTTGATTTAAGCAGCCGGAGAGACGCTTTTTGCGGTAAATTATCCGTTTGCAACAACCTTTATCAATATAATATTCCTTTTAGCCTGACCACTTTGCACACTTGTGGCATTGACAGCAAAGAATTTGCCGACGATCTGGATTATTTTGCCCGGATCTGTCGGGTGGTGCGCGGCCTGAACAAGGCCCGCATTGGTGCCATCGGTACCCGGCCGGCCGGTTTCCAGACAGTCAGGGCCAGCGAAAAAATCCTGCAGGCCAATGGTATTACGGTGGTGCCGGTTGACTTATCCGAGATTCTTTCGGCAGCCAACAAATACGATAACAACTCGGCTGAGCTTAAACAACGTCTGGAAGAAATCAAAGCTTATGCCCATGTACCCGAAAAGTTTGCCGATAAATTGAAAGTACAGGCAAAATTCGGCCTGGCTGTTGATGCCTGGATCCGGGAAAACGAAGTGGACGCTACGGCTATCCAGTGTTGGGATTCGCTCGAAAAGAATTATGGCTGTGCTGCTTGTGTCAGCATGAGCATGATGAGCGAAAAACTGCTGCCCAGTGCTTGTGAAACAGATATAGCCGGAGCCATTTCTATGTATATGCTCAGCCTGGCTTCGGGTCAGCCTGCGGCTCTGGCTGACTGGAACAACAATTTTGCCCGCGACAGAAATAAGTGTGTATGCACGCATTGCGGCAATTTCCCCAAAAGCTTTGTCAAAAATCCGGTGGAATTGGGAACTCTGGGGGTTTTGGGCAGTGTGCTGGGGGCAGAAACAAGCTTTGGTGCCGTAAAAGGCAAAGCCTCGGCGGGTGATTTCTCTTTTTTCAGAATTTCTACCGACGATAATTACGGTCTTATAAAAGCTTATCTGGGCGAGGGCGAAATTACGGACGAGCCTTACGGTATGGATGGTTGCATCGCCGTTACCAAAGTAAACAATCTTCAGCAACTGATGAAGTATATTTGCAAAAACGGTTTTGAACATCATGTGGCTATGTGCAGAAGCCGGGTGGCTGATGTCCTGGACGAAGCTATCAATACTTACCTGGGCTGGGACTTGTATCGCCATATTTAAGATTCTTGGGACAAAATCCAAAAACTGCAGACCTTAACCAAAAAACAAGATGAAAATCAATTTGTTTAGTTTGCTTTTAACAGCCTTGCTCATCTTAGCTGCAGGTTTTGGCTTTTTTTCCTGTCAGGGCTGCAAAAAGAAATCACAAGATAAAGACAAAATTGCAGTTGTGATTTCTACTCTGAATAATCCCTGGTTTGTCGTCCTGGGCGAAACAGCCAAAGAACGTGCCACAGAATTGGGTTATGAGGCCCTGTTGTTTGATTCTCATAACAACCCTGCCAGGGAGACAGAACATTTTAATAAGATTTTGTCTTCGGATTATAAAGCGATTTTGTTGAATCCAACTGATGCCAATGCTTCTGTAGTCAACGTAAAGGCTGCCCAAAAAGCCGGTATTCCGGTGTTTTGTATGGACAGGGAAATCAACGAAGCGGAGTCGTCAGTGTCTCAAATTATTTCCGATAATTTTGAGGGCTGTGTTGCCTTGGGGCAATATTTTGTAAAAAGACTCGAAGGCAAAGGCAATTATGTCGAGATTCTGGGTATAGTAGGTGACAACAATACCTGGAATCGCTCCAAAGGTTTTCACAGTGTAGTAGATCATTATCCTCAGCTGAAAATGCTGGCCCAGCAAACCGCCGATTTTGACATTAATAAAGCCAGGGAGGTGATGGAGGCGCTGATGAAGG
The DNA here is from genome assembly GCA_012511135.1 of Bacteroidales bacterium. Lineage (GTDB taxonomy): Bacteria > Bacteroidota > Bacteroidia > Bacteroidales > UBA1402 > UBA1402. Next base: position 2,900 of record JAAZGQ010000059.1, read on the forward strand.
CCCATTCCCAAATTGATGCCGTGTTTTGCGGCAACGATGTCATGGCTATGGGAGCTTACCAGGCCATATCTGATGCAGGGAAAGACGGCAGTATCTTAGTTTTTGGCTTTGACGGAGCTCAGAATGTAATCAATGCCATCAAAGAGGGTAAAATTGAAGCAACCGGTATGCAATTCCCTAAAACAATGGCCCGAACGGCAGCGGAATTTGCCGATCGTTATATAAAAGGGGAACGTAATTTCCAGCAAAAGGTGCCTGTGGCCGTGGAATTAGTAACCCGGGACAATGTCCACAAATACGGCTCATTCGAAAAAAACGAATAAGAACGGAGAAGTGGCCTTGTAATCAATTCGGCTTATGCCGGCCGGCAATCATTTTTATTTTTTCCAGTAATGCCTGCAGTTCTCTGGTTGTGGTAAAAGGGTTCATCAAAGTCACCCTGAGCCAGATGTCTTCTTTGAGTTGGGTTTGTACTATATAAAATTCTCCATCTTCCAATATTTTTTTTCGAATCCAACTGTTTAGCTTGCTTATAGAGCTTCCGTCCTGAATGACCGTGGGTTTATAGCGAAAGCAAACCACGTTGCTTTCCGGCTGCAAAGCCAGCTCCATATCGGTTTCCTGTTTTAGCATATCGGCAAAGACCCTGGCCAAACCGTAGGTGTAATCGACGTATTCTTCAAAAAGGGCTGTGCCGTATTGTCTGAGTAAGGTGTAAATTTTGACGCTCATCATCAATTTAGTGCATTCAAAACTCCTTTGTCCCAGGTTAAACCAAGAGTTCTTTTCCTGTTCTTCCCATAGATATTGCGCTTTTTGGCTGAAGCTGCGGTAGGAGTCCTGCGCCTGTCGAAAAAGGATAAGTGTTGAAAGGGCAGGGCTTAGCATCATTTTATGAAAATCCATCACTACAGAATCGGCTCGTTCTATTCCTTTCAGTCTGTGCCGATGTTTTTTGGAAAAGATAGCCGGCCCTCCGTGCGCGGCATCCACATGAAACCACAGATCGTGAGCCTCTGCAAAATCGGCCAGCGTTTCCAGTTCCTCGTAGGTGCCAGTCGAAGTGGAACAGGCGCAAGCAATTACTCCCAAGACCTCGACTCCCCTTGAGCAGGCAGCCTGATAGCTGCTTTCGAGCAACTCAGTTCGCATCTTATAATGATTATCTACGGGTATGTGAATAATGCCTGCTTCGCCCAGGCCCATAATCCGAATGGCTTTGTCTATGCAATAATGTGCTTCTTCGGATACCATCAGGGCATATTGTTTGCCGTTTCCCTTGCTCCAAACATCTTTGCTGGCTTTGATGTTGCGTATGGCCATCAGGGCAGTAAGATTGGCAAGCGAAGCACCCGAAGTCATAAATCCGTCAGCCTTGTCGGGATCAAAACCCATTTCCTGAGCCAGTCTTTTGCTGACTATGCGTTCCAAAACTACTGCCGGGGCTCCGATTTCGTAAACCACAGTACCGTTGTTGAGCAGTTCGGTCAATAAACCTGCCAAAGCGGTTTCGGGAGCGG
>JAAZGQ010000060.1 GCA_012511135.1 Bacteroidales bacterium
AAAGAGTCGGAGGCTGCCTGTACATAAACCTGGCGGGCCCGATTCAGTGCCAATTGTTCCAACTCTTTATCGCGGTCGGTATGTTGCACTATCCGAAACATCAAGTCCGGCTTCTTTTGTATCAATAAGGCAATTTTATCCAGTTGCTCCATCTGTTTTTGAATCAGAGTATTTTGTGAATACTGAAAAGCCAGCTCACTCACCTCCTGCTGATCGACGCCCAGTATGTCGGCCATGGCATTAAAGGGACTTGCAGCCACCTTAACCATTAACGCCGTGAAGGTATTCCACAAAACTTTGCCATAACTGAATTGCGGATTGTTGATGTCGCCTTCTACGGGCAATTCGATGTGGATGTTGTTCTTGTTGTCTTTGAGCAGATAAAGCCCCAGTTTAACAGGGACATTCATGGCCTGGGGAGCTTCCACTTTATCTCCCATCTCGAGGCTTTCAATCAGCACTTTGTTCTGATTGCTCAGTTTGCCTTCCTTCAACTGCAGTTGCATTGCATAATTAAGCCAACCTTTCAAAATCGGCCTTGCAACATAGCTTTCGCTGTAGGGCGACAGATTCATGAGCCCAAGTCGTTCAATATTCAAATTCAGATCAAGATTTTCGGGCTGAGTCATATTTAACGTCAATTCTCCGTCTATTTTGCCGTCGTTGTTGGTATTCAGACTGAAATACACCGGCATTTTGCCGGCCTTGGGATGCACATTATCCACTGCCAGGTCAAAATCCGACAGCAGGTATTGGAATGGACGAGCCAGAGTATAGTCGGTAAATTGAATTTCGGCATCATGCAAACGCAAACTGTCCAGGCTGTAATTCAGTGTTCCTTTTGTGTCTGCTGATGCTGTAACTGTTGTCGTTTCATTTTTGACAGCAACAGCTCCCAAAGAATCGCTCTCCTGAACCTCATTAAGCTCTGTAGGTATTTCGTTTTGTTCTGTTGACAGAGTCAGGCTGTCTTTTTCGGGAGTGATGAATAGTTTGAGAAGACTGATGCCTTCTTCATCCAACCCGGTCCAGAGTTGAGGCCTGGTAATGACCAGGCTTGAAATATGAAAATCTTGTTTATCAAGATCAATCTGCTTTATGTCGGTTTGAATCTTTTGTATGGCCATTACTTTTTGTTGACCCGTATCGGTCAACAGGAATGAATCAAGCCAAACCTTTCCATCCAGATTAATGCTGGCCATGTGCTCCAGGCTACCATGCAGGTTGATATCCGTAAATAATTTCCCTTCCAGTTTTCCGAAACGCAAGACGTCCTGCAAATAGGCCTGAGCAATACTCAGATCGATGGACGAGGTTTTAAGATGAATGTTATACCTCCCGGCCAGATTATCCAAGGCCAGGCTAATATCTACCAGGCCTTCAGAACCAAGGCCAAATTCAAGGCCTATATCGGAATGCCGGTTGTCCCAGGAAAAAAGCGGGACATCCAAACCCAGCTTATTGATTTCTATATGACTGTTGAGCTGCTGATCTTCGTATATTATTTTTCCTCCCTCAATATGTATATTGCGCAGATTAAGGCGAATCAGGCTGCTGTCTGCTGCCTGCTCCTGTTCAATGGTATCAACAGCAAGACTGTCTGCAGGAGGAATCAGATCATCAAAGTTAAACCGGCTCCCGTTCTGGCTAATCTTTATTTCCGGGTTGATCAGTCGGAGGGCATCAAGGGAATATTCTTTTCTGATCAAAGCCCAGGGCTCAACATCAACATACATTTCGTCAAAAGCAACAAACCGGCTTTTTTGGTCTGCTTCGTATAAAACAAAACCTTTGATACGGAGGGAAACTTTGGCATAATTGATATGTATAGCCCCTATACTGAGCTTGCGCCCCAACAAATCAGGGGCCTTACGCTCTGCTACATAACGAACAATATCCGATAAAAAAAACAAAAAACCGGCTATTAGCAACAAGACAATGCCCGGAATCAAATAGCGCTTTTTAATCCTTTTCATATATCAACTATTTTGATCAAAGATAAAATAATTAATTAAGGGCCAACAACAAATCTTGTATGCTTTGTTTCAAAACAGGATGTTGCAAGTCAGGAGCTATTTGGCTAAGCGGCAGCAAAACAAATTTTCGCTGATGCATAAGAGGATGGGGTAATACAAGCTCCGGTTCATTCAAAACGAGCTGATCGTACAGCAAGAGGTCAATATCTATTTCGCGGTCCTTATAATCGGCTCTTTTGCCTTCGGCTTGCCCGACGAATTTTGAATTGTCACTTGTTCTGTTGCTTATTGTTCTGCCCAGCCTTTGCTCTATCTTTTGTGTCAACTCCAGGCATTCTCGCCAGTGAAGAGCTGTTTCGACACAAATACAGGCGTTCAGAAAAGTATGTGGAGATTCGTAACCCCAGGGCTCGTTAGAAAAATACTCCGAACGTTTTAAGACCGGGCCAATAATCGATTGAACTTCGGCGATGGCCTTGTCCAGATAATGTGCAGAATCCCCAAGATTTGATCCCAGGCCTAAATAAAGCTTGGCCATAGCAATTTAAAGAATCAGCAAAGCATCTCCGTAGCAGCCAAAGCGGTATTTCTCCTTAATAGCCACCTCGTAGGCTTCCTTGATGAGTTCGTAACCACCAAAGGCAGAAGCCATCATCAATAATGTTGAATAAGGCATATGGAAATTACCCAGCATGCAATTGGCTACACTAAATTCGTAAGGCGGAAATATGAAGCGGTTGGTCCAGCCATCGAAGGGTTTGAGATGCCCGGCAGCCCCAACGGAGCTCTCAATAGCCCGCATAACCGATGTTCCCACGGCACATACTTTTTTACCTTTGTCTTTGGCAGCGTTCACTATGCTGGCGGCTTCGACTTCGACTTGCATTCGTTCAGAATCCATTTTATGCTTGGTCAGGTCTTCGACATCAATATCTCTGAATCCTCCCAATCCCACATAAAGCGTAATAAACGAGAAGTCAATTCCCTTGATTTCCATGCGTTTCATCAATTCACGACTGAAATGCAGGTTGGCTGCCGGAGCCACTACAGCACCTTCGTGTTTAGCAAAGATAGATTGAAAGCGCTCAGCATCATCTGCCTCCACGGGGCGTTGTATATATTTGGGCAAGGGTGTTTCTCCCAGCGAATACAAGGTTTGTTTAAATACTTCATGGTCGCCGTCGTACAGGAAACGCAGTGTTCTGCCTCTGGAGGTAGTATTATCGATAACTTCGGCCACCATGGCTTCGTCTTCGCCAAAATAAAGCTTGTTGCCTATGCGAATTTTACGGGCCGGGTCAACCAGCACGTCCCAAAGTCGCAATTCGGGATTTAGTTCTCTGAGCAAAAACACCTCGATTTGTGCTCCTGTTTTTTCTTTGTTCCCGTATAATCGGGCAGGAAAGACCTTGGTATCGTTAAAGATGAACACATCTTCTTCTTCAAAATACTCCAGGATGTCTTTAAAAATCTTATGCTCTATTTTGCCGCTTTTGCGGTCCAATACCATCAGGCGGGACTCGTCCCTGTTTGGAGCCGGATATTGAGCAATCAGGCTTTCCGGTAAATTAAATTTGAATTTTGACAGTTTCATATGTTTTGTATTAATTGTTCTTGCAGTTCTTTTTTGAACTCTTCGACAAAGCGGCAATCTTCTAAACGAACATCACCTATCCGGGTTCTTGTTAAGGCGGTCAGGTGAGCTCCGCTGCCCAAAGCCCGGCCAATGTCTCTAGCCAAAGCCCTGATGTAAGTACCTTTGCTGCAAACTACCCTGATTTTTATAAAGGGGCCTTCGTGGACATCCTTTCTTTCATTATCAAGATTGTGTTCCAGCAATTCCAGCTCATCGATTACCAGGAGCTTGGATTCCAATTCAATATGCTCGCCTTTGCGGGCCATTTCGTAAGCCCTTTTTCCCTGCACCTTGCAGGCCGAAAACATAGGAGGCACCTGATGGATCTCACCGATAAATTGCCGCAAACTGTTTTGCACCTGCTCTTTGGTAATATGGGCATGCGCAAAGCGTTCATCAATCTCGGTTTCCCGATCAAACGAAGGCGTGGTGGCTCCCAGTTGCAAAGTGGCTACATATTCTTTGCTTTGGTATTGAAATTCCTCAATACGTTTGGTAGCTTTGCCGGTACAAATGATCATAACACCTGTAGCCAGAGGATCGAGCGTGCCAGCATGTCCAACTTTAAGTTTTTTAATTTTCAAGGACTTGCACAAAGCATAGCGAACATCGTTTACTAATTTAAACGATGTCCAATACAAAGGCTTATTAAAATACAGGATTTCTCCTTCCAAAAAATTCATAGCTATACCAGGGGCAAGATAAGGGCCAACAGGCCAATGATAGTGCAGTATAAGGCAAACCAGATGAGTTTGCCTTTTTTAACCAGCTTAAGCATCCATTTGCAGGCAATGTAACCCGAAACAAAAGCTGTAGTCACGCCTATTAAAAGGGAGCTCAAAGCTAAACCACTGCCAGTGGAGGCATATAAATCTCCGGATATCAACTCCAAAAAAGATTCTCCCAAAATGGGAATAATGACCATAATAAAGGAAAATTGTGCTATACTTTCTTTTTTGTTGCCCAACAACAGTCCGGTCGCAATAGTTGAACCGGAACGTGACAAACCGGGCAATACAGCGCATGCCTGAGCAATTCCAACAATAAAGGCATCTTTCCAGCTAATCTTCTCTTTGATCCTGGGTTTGGCAAAATAGGAAAAGGCCAGCAAAGAGGCCGTGACTAACAGCATTATTCCCACTACGATCAATCCGTTGCCAAAAAGAGCTTCGACCTGATCTTTCAAAAAGAAACCCACCAACATGACCGGAATCATTGATACAAAGATTTTGAGAACGTATTGTGTTTCTTCGTTGAATTTGAATTTAAAAAAACCCTTGACCAAAGACCAGATTTCGGGCCAGAGCACCACTAAAGTACTCATAACTGTAGCAAAATGAACTGCAACAGTAAAAGTGAGATTCTCTTCTCCGCTTGTGCCCAGCAAATAATTGCCTATTTCGAGATGACCGCTGCTACTGACCGGCAAATATTCGGTCAGGCCTTGAACCAAGCCCAAAAGGAAGGCTTCCCATCCGTTCATGCCTTCGAGTTGTCCTTTTCTGAATTTGCCTGTGAGGGCTTTCTGACTAATATGCCGAACATCACTACAACGAAACCTATAAAGGCCAGTGTCGGTGCTATCACAATACGGCGTGTACTAAAAATATCAGGATTGTAAGCCTCTTCGGTTGAAGGAGCACCCATCATCAGCACAAAGCCAATGACGACAATCAAAAAGCCAATGCCTATCCACAAAAGGTTCTTTCCGCTTAATGCAAAATCTTTGTTCATATTTTTTGCTTATATATAATACAAATCGTCGGAACGCATTCTCAGATAACGATTCACCGAGAAAATGGTTGCCAAAGAAGTAATTACTATGCCCAGGACGGCCATTACAACAAAGATTAATACATAATCAGTTGTAGTGATCATATTTAACAGGCCGGGGAAAATACTGTTTAGATATGACAAGGCCAGATACAGTAAGCCCAGAGCAATAAGGGCTCCCCAGATTCCCCCGCGGGCATTTTCCCAAACAAAAGGCCGACGGATAAAGCTCTGCCTGGCTCCTACCAGGCACATAGTATGAATTAAAAAACGTTTGGAATAAATCATCAGGCGTACTGTGTTACGAATCAGCATATAAGAGATTAGCGTAAGAATCAACGCTAAGCCTAGTAATAACCTTCCGATGGAAAGTATATTGCTGTTGACCAAATCAATCAACTCTTCGCGATAAACGATTTCCTGAATAAAGCTTTTCTTTTTCAGAGTCTTTTCTATGTCTTTGATGCTGTCTGTACGGGCATATTCCGGATCCAGATAGATTTCGAAACTTGCCGGCAAAGGATTGTAACCAAGCAAATCCAGAGGGTTTTCTCCAAGCTCGTCGGCCAATTCGTCCAAAGCGTCGTCTTTACTTACATAATTGAATTTGTTTGCCCATGGAGCTTTTTCCAAGTCCTGTTGCAGAGAACGAAGCTCGGCTGACTTGATATTATCGTCCAGTACCAGTGTAAGGCGAATATGCTCTTTGGCTGTATCTGACAGGTCTTTGGCAAACAAACCAATAATAATCATAATACCGAAAAGCACTAAAACCAAACTGATACTCAGTATAGCTGTTAATTTGGAACCGAAGACCCGGCTTCCTATCCTTTTTTTCTGTTTACTCATTCTATTAAAACTGCCCGCAAAAAGGCGAAAAGACAATTTTCCCCCAAATTGCCGCAAAAGTACATATTATTCCTGAAGATATGAATACTCCAGAGTATTTTTATTCAAGCAATTCGCCCAAAAGAGTGGCAGAAGTACTGTCTACTATCCTGACTTGTACAAAATCTCCGATCCTGGCTCCTTTTTTATCGAAAACTACTGTTTTGTTTTGTTCTGTGCGGCCCGAAAGACGATCGCGTGAACGTTTGGAATAAGATTCTGCCAAAACGGTATATGTTTTACCAATTTCGCGTTGATTGCCCATGGCTGAAAGTTCGTTTTGCAGGGCGATCATTTCGGCTAAACGAGCCAGTTTGACTTTTTCGGGTACATCGTCGGGCAGATTTTTGGCAGCATATGTACCCGGGCGTTCGGAATATTTAAACATAAAAGCCGAATCGTAACCAACCTCACGCATCAGTGACAAGCTCATTTGGTGATCTTCTTCGCTTTCTGAATGAAAACCGCAAAACAAATCGGTGCTGATGCTGGCCGTTGGGAGTATAGAGCGGATGGAAGCCACCCTTGCCAGGTAATCCTCCCTGGTGTATCGACGGTTCATGAGTTTCAGTATGCGCGAACTCCCCGATTGCACAGGCAAATGTATATGTTTGCAAATATTGGATCGTGAAGCCACCGCCTCAAGCAAATTATCACTCATATCCTTGGGATGAGAGGTAGTAAAACGTATCCACATATCAGAAGCAGCATCAGCCACCATTAACAGCAAAGCAGCAAAATCAAGCCCCTCGTAAGTATACGAATTCACATTTTGTCCCAGTAAAGTAACTTCTTTATAGCCTTTGGAACGCAGGTCGGCCAGCTCTGTCAGAATGCTTTGCGGATCGCGGCTGCGTTCACGTCCGCGGGTATAAGGCACCACACAGTAGCTGCAAAAATTATTGCATCCCCGCATTATGGAAATATAACCCGAAACCCGGTAATTCCCCAAACGGCGCGGCAAGACATCCCGATAGGTTTCTGTTGTCGAAAGTTCAACATTAACTGCTTTTTGCCCCAGTTCGGCTGCTCCGATCAGGTTGGGCAGATCCAGGTAAGCATCGGGACCGGCTACCAGATCAACTCCATGCTCCAAAGTGAGTTGTTCCCTGACCCTTTCGGCCATACAACCCAATACTCCGATAATAAGACGGGGATTTTTTCGCTTGTACTGTTGCAAGGCCTGCAGGCGGGATATTATTTTTTGCTCCGCATTATCGCGAATAGAACAAGTGTTCAGCAAAATCAGATCGGCTTCTTCTATTTTTTCTGAACTTTCGTAAGCGTCCATTCCCAGAATGGAGGCCACTACCTCACTGTCTGCCACATTCATCTGGCAGCCGTAGGTTTCGATATAAAATTTTTTCAAGGCTAATTCTGTCATTGGAAAACCTTAATGGTACCGCAAATTCGTATCAGAATTTCGGCTCCAGCAGGTCGTGGTAAATTACTGCTTTTTTCCAGGTACCTTCTTCGTGGATTGCCAAATCAACCAGTGGAGTGTAATCATTCTCTTCTTCATCGAGACGAATTACTTCGAGTTCCTGAGCGTTATGCTTGTTCCTGAAGCTGGAATGGCTGTACATCTTCTCCCGCTCTTCGGCCTTAACTTTGGCCATTTCTTCCAT
>JAAZGQ010000496.1 GCA_012511135.1 Bacteroidales bacterium
AGCGGGCGAAGGCGACATAGACAATGCCAAATTCCGGATTGACGGAAATGATCTTTACACCAAAACTCTGCTGGATTTCGAGAAACGTGGAGAATTATCCATCCGTGTTGAAGTTACAGATCAAGGCAATGCCAGCCTTACTCAAGTGTTCAAGATCTCAGTATTAGACGTAAACGAAGCACCCACAGCCATCAGTCTGTCCAACCACAAGATACTGGAAAACGAAGCAGCCGGCACGCTGATTGGACGCTTCAATACTGCAGATCCCGATGCCGGAAACAGCTTTAATTACCTCTTTGCCATGGGCGAGAACGACATCGACAACGACAGCTTCAATATCCGTGGAGACAGTCTGATTACGGACGCAGTGTTTGATTTCGAAAAGAAATCGACCTACTTTATTCGTGTCATGGCTGTAGACCAGGATGGTGCTGTCTTTGAGCGTAGCTTTACTATTGTAATCGAGGATGTGGACGAAAATCCCAAAGCCATAACCGATATTCGACTAAGCAAACACGAAGTGCCCGAGAACGACACCGTTCCGGTCTTTGTTGGCAAACTGAGCACAGTGGGAGGCATACCGGCATTCAACTATGATTTTGTAATTGGTGACGGAGACTACGACAACGATCGCTTTATGATTTCGAACGACACGCTCTATGCTTTGGTCAGCTTTGACTTCGAAAACCGCTCGCTCTACTTTGTTCGTATACAGACCACGGACATCATGGGTGAAAGCATGAGCAAACTGATGTTGATCCTGGCCGAAGATGTGAACGAAAGTCCCTATGCCCTGAACTTGTTTAACAATGTGATTGATGAGCAACAACCGGCCTACAGCCTGGTGAGTAAAATCATCAGTTTCGATCAGGACAAGGGAGATACGCACAACTATAGTCTGGTGGAAGGCGAAGGCGACACCGATAATGCTCATTTCATTATCAGAGGCGACAGCCTGCTTACGGCCGATGTCTTGTACTTTGACCAAAAACCGGCCTACAGTATACGTCTGCAAACTACCGACCTGGGAGGTATGAGCTACAGCACCAATACCACGGTGATTTTGAATAAACTGAGCGGACTGGGGCAAAACACAAGCAATGCCCTGAATGCGCTACTCGGCGAAAACGAACTCATCGTACACGCTGTTGAATTTGGAGGGAAAAGGATCGTGCTTCACAACCTGCTTGGCCAGCTTGTTTTATCCGAGGAATTGCACAGCCCGATGAGCAATTTCAAACTGAACAGCTTGCCCAGGGGCGTCTATTTGTTGAGTATTTACGACAAGGATGTTTTGATTCAAAAGATTAAGATATCCAGAAATTGACAGCACGACAGTTAAAAGCTCAATTTGAGAAACTTGAGTAAAAAAAGGGCGCCTCTGATTTTAAATATCAGGGGCGCCTGTATTTTACTTCCAAAATGAATAGGTTTCTAAAACCATTCCCGGGCAGCTTACACCCGGGCAGCTTACAGGTGATCCGGTATTAATTTGCCGGTAAAAGCAATAAAAAAAGACGTTCAGGAATGCATGCATTCCTGAACGTCTTTTTGCAGTCGGGGTGACTAGATTCGAACTAGCGACCACTCGCCCCCCAGACGAGTACTCTAAACCGGACTGAGCTACACCCCGAAAACGGCCGCAAATGTATAACGAAAATTTGGAATGCACAAACACAATCCGATTTATTTATGCAAAAAGCTTAGGGCTATGCATGGTTTTAGAGGCTTCTTAAAAAGGCATTCCTCCGCTTAAAGTCGTACAAGCAAAGACAGCTCTGTAAAGCCTTATATGAAAATTGTCGAATATTATGCCAAAATAGGCTTATAATGTTTGTTAATGCTTGGCAGAGCAATGCATTTTAGTTATTTTTGCAGGCCAAATTAAATACCATAAAAATAAATGCTAAAGGCACTTGATGAGATATTAAGCCGGTTCTCCCCTATTCTGCTGGAAGAAATGGAAGCAGTAAAGTTGATGAACCGTATCGACACCAAACATATTGCTCGCACTGATCAATTGATACCTCTGCTCGAAAGAATGACAGAGAGCTATTATATTCAGCAGATCAACGGGAAACGCATTGCTCAATACCATACTTTATACATGGATACTCCCGATGCCGATATGTATCTGGCTCATCACAACGACCGAAAAGTAAGGCAAAAAATCCGCATACGTGATTACGAAGAATCCAATCTCAGTTTTTTTGAAATAAAAAACAAAAACAACAAAGGCCGTACAAAAAAGAAAAGAGTTAAACTGGAAAATACGGATTATTATAAAAACGGGCAGGTATTGGAGCTTATGGATAAATACGCGAAATTCAAAATTGAGGGCCTTATTCCTCAACTGGAGAATTTTTTCAACCGAATAACTTTGGTCAACAAAGACAAAACTGAACGTTTAACCATAGACCTGAATCTGAAGTTTCATCATTTGCAAACTCAGGCCTGGAGCGATTTGTCTAAATTGATCGTCATTGAGCTTAAACAAGACGGGAATTGCCGTTCTCACGCCAAGGAAATATTATCCTCCCTGCGTATACATCCCAATACCATCAGTAAATATTGTATAGGCTCAGTACTGACCAATCCGGAACTCAAAAACAACAGATTTAAATCTAAACTCACCCTTATAAACAAAATCATCAACAATTAGTATGGAAGAATTTACAGAAATCTTACAAGCGGAAGAATTGCTGGAAGCACAAGCCCTGGCCACTCCTGTTTTTAATGCTCACGACTTGTGGGAATTATTATTCCGTTTCTTTTTCAACTTTGTTGTAATAGCCATCATAATTCATTTTTTCTATTACAAAAAAAGTCGCAGGGTAGATTATTACTTTACCTTTATTATTATCAGTGTCAGCATGTTCTTCCTGATTTACCTGCTGGGCAGTGTTAAATTAAAAATCGGATTTGCGCTGGGTATTTTTGCCATTTTCGGCATTATTCGGTATCGCACCGAGCAGGTACCTATAAGGGAGATGACCTATTTATTTACCATCACTGCTATTTCGGTTATTAACG
>JAAZGQ010000061.1 GCA_012511135.1 Bacteroidales bacterium
CATTCTGACCGGATTTAAACTGGGTGCAGACGATTATCTGACCAAGCCCTTCAGTATGGAAGAGCTCTTGTTCCGCAACGAAGCCATTATCAGACGCGTAAAAGGCAAAAAAGCCAAAGAGGTAACCCTTTACCACATCGGTAAATTTACTTTTGATACGCCCAAACAAATTCTGGCTATCTGTGAAAGTAAAACCCGTCTGACCACCAAGGAATATGAGGTGCTCACTCTGTTATGCATCCACCAAAACCAGATCCTGGAGCGCAATTATGCACTGATGACCATCTGGGGCGAAAACACCTATTTCAATGCCCGCAGCATGGACGTTTATATTACCAAATTGCGTAAGCACCTCAAAGCCGATCCTGCCATTCAAATTATGAATATCCATGGAAAAGGCTATAAATTGGTCGTTCCCGAAGAATAAACCGGAGGAGCAAATACCGGAAGAAAAAAAACCGGGGGCTTTACGGCCTCCGGTTTTTTATTGCATTTAAAATCTGTTCCCGAATGAAGTGTAATTTTAATCCACTCTTTTGTTGACGTAGATCTGTGTGAGCATTCCAAGCACAAACAGGCCGGCAGCTACCAAGAGCCAGGTATTGCTGAGATTACCCGTAAATTGAGTGGCAGCAAGCACAGCCGTGCCTCCGAGAACAATAATAACGCCCAGGTTTTTGAGCAAGAGGGTGAAAAACTTTTTCATTGTAATCTAATTGAATGAGTTGTTTTTGCTTCTAAGGATGCAAAGTTACACTTTTTATTCAAATATCGATAATTCATCCCTTTTTTTGCATCAGGAAATTTTTCAAAACAGATTTTGTCAGAAAAAATAATCTTACTACCTTTGCGCCGCTCTTTTTGTGAAAAGCCGTGCATTGAGCTTTCCTGCTAAAAGAGTTAGTTATAAAACATTTATAAATTTTCTTATGAACAATTACGAAACCGTTTTCATTTTAACTCCCGTTTTGTCTGAGCCTCAGATGAAGGAAGCGGTAGAAAAATTCAAAAACCTTCTCGTTGCAGAAGGTGCTGAGATTGTGCATGAAGAAAACTGGGGGCTGCGCAAACTGGAATATGCTATCCAGAAAAAGTCCACCGGTTTTTATCAGCTGCTCGAGTTTAAGGCCAATCCGGAAATTGTTGCCAAGTTGGAAATCAATTTCCGTCGTGATGAATCAGTCCTTCGTTTTCTGGTGTTGAAGCAGGATAAGTTCTTTGCTCAATACGCCGAAAAAAGAAGAAGTTTGAAACAAGCTAAAAAGGAGAATTAAATCATGGCACAGAACAGCTCAGAAATCCGTTATCTGGTTCCTCCCACGGTGGACACCAAGAAAAAGAAATATTGCCGTTTCAAAAAGACCGGCATCAAGTTTATCGACTACAAGGATCCCGAATTCCTTAAGAAATTTCTCAATGAACAGGGAAAGATTCTGCCCCGCCGCATTACCGGTACTTCACTTAAGTTTCAACGTAAAATAGCCCAGGCTGTCAAACGTGCCCGTCATTTGGCTCTCTTGCCTTATGTAACCGATTTGATGAAATAAAAAAGGAGGAATTAATATGGAACTTATTTTAAAAGAAGACGTAATCAATCTCGGCTACAAAGACGATATTGTAAAGGTAAAAGACGGATATGGCCGTAATTACCTCATTCCTAACGGTATGGCCATTATGGCTACAGAGTCGGCCAAAAAGATGCTGGCCGAAGACCTCAGGCAACGTGCCCATAAGCTGGAACAAATGAAAGCCGAAGCCGAGGCGATGGTTTCCAAATTCGAAGGCATACACCTGAGCATAGGAGCCAAAGTGAGCAGCACCGGTAAAATTTTTGGTTCAGTAGGGCCGATACAAATTGCCGAGGCGCTCGAAAAACAAGGCCTGGAAGTAGACCGCAAGAGCATTTTGCTCAAAGATGCAGTTAAGGAAGTTGGAGAATACAAAGCCACCATCAAGCTCCACCGCGAAGTGCAGGTGGAAATCAACTTTGATGTAGTCGCTGAATAATCCTTCAGGATACACAGACAGGAGGGCGTCTCAATTTTTTGGGACTCCCTCTTTTTGTTCTTCAGCCATTCCGGATATCCGGCAGCCAAGGCTGCATTATCCCTCGATACCGTATAACAATACTGACGCGCTTTTATCGCCTCCTGACTTTTCTTGCAAAAAGATTTGATTATTTTCCCACTCATGACTAAGCAGCCCGCCATACAGCCCCCTACATTTTTGTTTTATACCCTGGGATGCAAATTGAATTTTGCCGAAAGTGCGGCTCTGGGCAAACAAATGCAACAGGCAGGTTATCAGCCGGTAAAAGCCGGACAGGAAGCGGATGTTTGTGTCATCAACACCTGTACGGTGACTCAAACGGCCGAGCAAAAATGCCGGCAAAATATTCACCGGCTCATTCGCAAACACCCGGAGGCCTTCATTGTGGTCACTGGTTGCTATGCCCAGCTCAGAGCAGTAGAACTGGCAGCCATTCCGGGAGTAGACCTGGTGCTGGGAGCAGATCACAAGATGGATTTGCTGCAACATCTGCAGAATAAGAAGCATGAAAAGGCAGCGGTTTTTTCGGGACCTAACAGCGAAATTCATCGCTTCTTCCCGGCTTGTGCCCGGGGTGACCGTACGCGTTATTTCCTGAAAGTACAGGACGGTTGCGATTATTTTTGTACCTATTGCACCATTCCCTTTGCCAGAGGCCGAAGCCGCAACATCAGTATCGAAGATGCCGTTTTGCAGGCCCGCGAGGTGGCCCATGAAGGCGGGCGTGAAATTGTGTTGACAGGTGTAAATATTGGAGATTTCGGCAAAAGCAGCGGCGAGAAACTGATCGATTTACTGCGGGCTCTGGATGGGGTAGAGGGCATAGAACGCTATCGTATTTCTTCGCTGGAACCCGATTTGCTCAGCGATGAGATTATTGACTTTGTGGCCTCATCAAAGCGTTTTGTGCCCCATTTTCATCTGCCCCTGCAGTCGGGCAGTAACGATATGCTTCAATTGATGCACCGCCGCTACACCAGGGAGCTTTTCGCTTCGCGTATTGCCAGGATACGCCACAGCCTGCCCGAAGCTTTTATAGGTGTTGATGTGATCGTGGGTATGAGGGGCGAAACTCAGGAGCGTTTCGAGGAAACCAGAAGCTTTCTCGAGAACCTGGACTTCAGTCAGCTGCATGTTTTCAGCTATTCGGAACGGCCCGGGACACAAGCCTTAAAGATAGAGCCGGCGGTAAGCAGCTCTGAACAAAAAATCCGCAGCGAGCTGTTGCATCGCTTATCCGAAGAAAAACGACTGAAATTTTATGCTGTCCGCCGGGGAGAGCAGGCCGTCGTATTGTTTGAAAAAGGCAAAAAAAACGATCTTATCCATGGTTTTACCGAAAACTATCTGCGAGTGGAAGCAGCCTGGCGCAGCGATTGGGAAAATCGCAGCATCCGCTTAATCCTTGGTGACTTCAATG
>JAAZGQ010000497.1 GCA_012511135.1 Bacteroidales bacterium
CCGGCAAAAAAATCATGAATGTCGTCCTCGTTGAGCAGTAAAAGATTATCGGGGGGAAGCAGAGCCCATTCGCTGTCGTCAAGATTCGTGACCACTGCTTTGATCCTTGCACTGTTGATGTTCTTACCCTCAAGCTTAGAGATAATTTTGTCCATAGGTAACACAATTCGGGTAAACAAGCCGGCCGGCGAAAAAATATAATTCAGAGAGTCGCCGCTGTTCAAAGGCAGGTAGCCATCCAGATCGGGATGTTCATACTTGTTTATTTGCCGTACTTCTTTGGTCACCGGGAAGTAACTTGCTCCTGTTGTATCAATTAATGTACCGCTTGTATCGGTGTAGCTATGTTGATAGCAGAATTCAAATTCGGCGTGTTCAATATAAATCAGGTTTCCGTTTCCGAAACTGGGGCTGATGGCAATGCCATGAAGCACAGAATCTGAAAAAATTCTGGAATTGGCAAAAAACTGTGGATTGTTCCTGTTTTCCCGAAGTATAGCTTGGGCAAAGGCAGTGTCAATACTTACCCGAATGCTCGAGTAATTGCTTGATGTTTCAATATCTGAAAAAGGTTCTCCGGCAGAATAGGTAACAGAGCCTATCTTGTTCGACTTGTCGTAATAATCGTCTGTATTTATGTTGGTGTAATAGGGCTTTAGATGATCCAGGGATTTTGTAAGTTCGTATACGCTCAGCTCCATCAAAGCCAGGGAATCGCCGAACCAGTCGTTGTAATAAAGATACAAGTAGGCAGAATCTATTCGTTGGATACTTTCGTCAAAGCTAAAATTCAGAGGACAATACACCTGAGCCAAAAACTCAGCTTTGGTTGTTCCGAAAAAAGCATCGGTGAATTCACCCAGGAGAGCGGTAGTGTTTTTGTAGAGAATAGAATCAACTACTACGGTTTCGGTTGTCAGAAAGAAGCTGGCAGTGTCGGTGGATACAATATCACCGGGCGGCTGTATGCTGCCCCCGATGTTTTGACCTTCTGTGCATGAAAAACCGATAAAAAACAGCGTGATCAACACGCCGGGAATAAAAAACTTAGGCATATTAAGCTTGTTCTAAAAGAAGGTCGTAAAATTCACTGTAATCCGAAAAATCCTCAGTTTCTTTAGCTACCATAAATGGTTTGCCCGATTCTTCCGCTGCTTTTTTTACTTTGCTGCTGATTTTGGGGCTGGCCTGAATAATACCGTCAGAATGGCGTATAGCTAATTTTGTCAGGTTCAGGTAATCGGCTTTGTTCTTTATCTCAGCGATATCTTCTTGTTCAATACCCTGTACAAGAAGTTTGTGATTGAACACTTTCCGAAAGCTTTCATCAAAAGCATCGTTGTAAATAGAATAAACCACCTTAGTATCCCTAAAGCAGGGGTCATCGTCGAAAGCTTTTTTGATGTACAAAGGAGCCAGGGCTGAAAACCATCCGTGACAATGTATAATATCGGGTGACCAGCGTAGTTTCCTAACCGTTTCGATTACTCCGCGCACAAAAAAAATCGACCTCTCGTCGTTGTCAAAGAAATCGATACCAGATTCATCACAAACCAGCGCTTTACGTTGGAAAAAGTCGTCGTTGTCGATGAAATAGACTTGCATACGGGCCGCCTGAATAGAAGCCACTTTGATGATTAGCGGATGATCGTTGTCGTCGATAATCAGGTTCATGCCAGACAATCTGATCACTTCGTGCAGTTGATTTCTGCGCTCGTTTATGCAACCATATTTGGGCATAAAAGTCCTGATTTCACTGCCATTTTCCTGAATAGACTGAGGCAATTGCCGGCAGATGGACGAAAGCTCCGTTTCTGGAACATAAGGCATAATTTCTTGACAGATGAACAGTACTTTCGCCGGTTTCATAAAAAAAAAGGATTGTTTATATAGCTGCAAAGATACTAAAAAAAACAGGTAGATATGCAAGAAATGAGCGTTTTATTTTTTTTAATGATAAAAAAATGGTTTTTTTGCGCCCTCTTTTGAAGGAGAATTCAAGCAAATTTTCAGTTGTTTATGCAAGTGATAAAAACAAAAAATCAACTAAGCTTGATTTTAACCGAAGAACGCAGCAAAGGCTGTAATATAGGGCTGGTTCCCACTATGGGTGCTTTACATCAGGGACATATTTCGTTGATAGAACGTTGCGTTCAAGAGAATGATATCTGTGTTTGCAGCCTATTTGTTAATCCAAGCCAGTTTAACGATAAAAATGATTTAATCAAATACCCAAGACAGCCCGAAAAAGATGCACAATTGTTGCGAGAAGCCGGTTGCAGTATATTATTTATGCCTGATGAACAGGAAATGTATCCTGAGCAAGATACCCGCGTATTTAATTTCGGACAACTTGAAGAGGTGATGGAGGGGGTATATAGAAAAGGCCATTTCAACGGCGTTGCTCAGATTGTAAGTAAGCTTTTTGATATCGTTCAACCCAATAAGGCTTATTTCGGGCAAAAAGATTTCCAGCAATTGGCCGTAGTGCGTAAAATGGTCGAACAGCTAAGCATGGGGATCGAAATTATCTCCTGTCCCATTGTGCGGGAAAAGAGCGGATTAGCCATGAGTAGCCGCAATGCACTTTTAACTTTGGAGCAAAAAGAAAAAGCTGCACTTATATCTAAATATTTAATTGAAAGTTTTACCTTTGTTTCAACTAAAACACCGGCAGAAGTTACCGGCTTTGTAAAAAAAAGCATTAATGCCGAACCTATGCTTCGACTGGAGTATTTTGAAATTGTTGACGGAACTACCTTACAAGGCATACACGACTGGACGGATGCTTCCTGCGTGGTTGGATGTATTGCGGTATATTGCGGATCCGTACGCTTAATTGATAATATAGTATACAAAAATGCTGATTGAGGTACTTAAATCAAAAATTCACAGGGTTCATGTAACAGAAGCCAATCTGGATTACATCGGAAGTATCACTATCGATGAAGACCTGATCGAGGCAGCCAATCTTATCCCCAACGAAAAAGTTACTGTATTGAACAACAATAACGGAGAACGCTTTGAAACTTATGTAATCAAGGGTCAACGCGGTTCAGGAATTATTTGTCTTAACGGGGCTGCCGCTCGCAGAGCTCTGCCCGGCGATATCGTAATTATTCTTTCGTATGCTTTAATGGATGCAGAAGAAGCTCGCACATTTGAACCCCGTATTATTTTTCCTGATACAGCTACCAACAGACTGATTAAGTGAGAATGAAGCAGCTTCTTGCATTATTAGTATTGTCAGCTTGTTTTACTCTTATTCTAAATGCACAACAGGAAAAGGCTGTTTCATTGGAACAAGATGTGTTCTTTGTTGATAATTACAGATTTAAAGACAGTATTTTACCCGACTATTTCGATTTACCCTTACGAATTTCTCCCTACCTGAGTGCGAATTTTGGCGAATTGCGCAGTGACCACTTTCATTCCGGCTTAGATTTCAAAACCCAGGGTGTAATAAACAAGCCCGTTTACGCTATAGCACCGGCCTTTGTTTCACGCATCAGTGTCCGTGAAAAGGGATTCGGTAAGGCACTTTATCTGGATCATCCCAATGGCTATACCAGTGTTTATGCGCATCTTGAATCTTTTTCTCCCAAGCTGGATTCGATTATAAAAACCGCACAATATGCCGCGGAGTCCTATGAACAAAATCTTATATTAAATGCCGGACAAGTCGCCATAGAGCGCGGTGAATTAGTGGGATATACTGGAAACACTGGCAGCTCAGGCGGGCCTCATTTGCACTTTGAGCTACGCCACACTGAGTCTGAAGAGCCCGTTGATCCGATGTTTTGGTATAGGGATCGCATCAGGGATACCAGGCCTCCCGGAATTTTGGCTCTGGCGATCTACGCTTTAGACGGGCAGGGAACGTTGCAAAACAGAGCCGGCCTGAGGGGAGCCAAACAAATTA
>JAAZGQ010000498.1 GCA_012511135.1 Bacteroidales bacterium
AAGGGTAATGCAGCCCGCAGAGGCGGCATCAACGGAGATTTGCTCGTACGTATCGAAGAAGAAGAACATCCCGAATTAATACGCGACGGCAACCATCTTATATACAATCTTTTGTTAAGTTTTCCCACAGCCAGCCTGGGCGGCACTGTAGAAATTCCTACTATAGACGGAAAAGTAAAAGTGAAAATTGATGCTGGCACCCAGCCAGGCAAAGTATTGCGCCTCAGGGGCAAAGGTTTGCCTTCGGTCAATCAGTACGGCAACGGTGATCTTTTGGTCAATATCAGCGTGTACATTCCCGAGAACCTGAGCCGAGAGGAACGCAAGCTCATCGAAAACATGGAGCAATCCGATAATTTCAGAACTTCTCCCAGCCTGAGCAAAAAAATCTTTACGAAATTCCGCAATCTTTTTGAATGATTTTCTGAAACCAATACTTTCTCAGAAATCATGGTATTTTGATCCGGCAAAAAAGAACTTCCTGAAATCTTTGGTTCGGCTCAACATTCTGCAAAAATCTCCAAAACCAGCGCAGCATCCTTGCATTGCAAAAGACAAGAACCTGCTGCTGCCGGTATGAGTAAAGTCCGGCCCCGGCTCAGACAGCCGGAACTGCCGTTTGAGCAATGCAGCTCCAGTGCGCCCTCCAGGCACATATAGACCACAAACGATTTTCCGCCTGCGGGATTCCGCTCCATTTCCAGGAGAGGTTTTTCAGCTTTAACAAGCGCCTGGTGCTTCGAATCTCCGGACTTTGGTTCTCCGGACTTTGGTTCCCCGGACTTTGATTCTCCGGACTTTGGTTCCCCGGCTTTTAATTCCAGCCTGTTGACCCGGAAATACTTATTTCGGTTCAATTCGACCGCCTGGTTCGGAAGTCCGGGATAAGTGGTTTTGTAGTCGGAATAATGCCCAAAGTCCAGACATTGAGCCGCCAGTTCGGTGTGCAGAGGCCTGGCATTGCCCTGATCGTCCTTGCGGTTAAAATCGTAAATCCGGTAGGTAATATCGGAACTTTGCTGAATTTCGGCCAACAAGATGCCTTTGCCTATGGAATGCACCCTGCCGGGTGGTATCATAAAGACATCACCGGCCTGTACCGGATGCTGCAGTAAAACTTCTTCGATGCTGTTTTCAGCGATGCGCCTCAGGTATTCTTCGCGACTCAGCTTCTTGTTAAAGCCCGCGATCAGTCTGGCCTCCGGCTCAGCACTAACCACATACCAGAGCTCCGTTTTGCCGAAACGCCGGCCCTGAGTCCGGGCAAAAGCATCGTCGGGATGTACCTGAATAGAAAGATCTGCAGCTGTGTCTATCCATTTAATCAGCAGAGGAAAATCTGCGCCGTAGCCTTCGTAAACCTTGCTGCCCAGCAAGCCTTCGGGATCGAGGCTGATGAGTTCATCCAGCTTTTTCCCTTTGAGGGCTCCGTTCCCAAGCAGCGAGACACTGCCTTCCACTGCCGAAATCTCCCAGCTTTCGCCTGTTTGCGGGCTGTCGAAAGGCAGCTGTTTGAAATCTGCCAGGGCAGAACCTCCCCAGAGCACTTTTTTCATTATCGGTTCGAAGGCCAAAGGATACCATTCCATAACACTGTGTTTTTAGCTGTTTTTTGGGAAGCCGGGTTTTAAACGCTGTAGCCGGCTGATCCCGATAGCGACTTTTAAATTTATTTTGCGGGAACACGCAGGACATCGCCGTGATCTTTTACCACAGCCTCTTTCCATTTTTGATTGTAGCCGCCCCATTCCGGCGAGGCCGGTACGTCCTGCCTGTGGCCGTTGTTTTTGAAACTGCCGTCGGCCTGCTGTTTCTTGGTGTTTCCGTCCATGTATTTAACCAGTAGATAAGAGTCCAGTTTTTTCCAGCGTTCAAACAAGGCGGCAGCCGTACGCAGGGAGTAGTCTGTCAGGTATTCTCTGGCCTCTGTCGGGTTGAGTGCGTACAGTTCCGAAGCTTTTTGATCAATGTAAGGAATCTCGCGCAGGCGTTCGTGCTCGTGCTTATCTATCATGCTTCGTACTTCGGCGCCTATCTCGTTGTAGCGCAAATAGGCAAACTGGGCTATCCGGTTGTTGAGCCAGAACATCGAACCGGGCGAATATTCCAGCATCGATCCGTTGTGTTGGCGCACACATTCGGGTACACTGAGCGAAGCGCTGTAAATGGGCATCAGGGGAGAAGTGCCGGCATCGTCCACCCCAAACCAGAACAAACCACCCAGGTCACGGGGCAGCCAGCTGCGACACTGAGCCACATACCACCAGCCGGTTTGCTGGGTGGCTATGGCTCTCTCGTTCAGGTAGAGCAGGCTGTCTACTTCGAATTCCATCGGCCTCCAGCGGTAGGGACAGGCGCCTCCGCCGGCTCCTATGTCCTGAGTCATATCCATGGGGGTGCCTTCGTAATGGTCACGCATCATATCGGCCACTTCTTTTACACTGAGTTTTTGCGAAGGCTTGACCGACAAAGGCATCTTGTTGTCGGGCTCGTAGCCCATGGCGTAATTCAGATACTGATCCATGTCCGGGGCAAAACGGTTGAAATAGGCCCATACCCTGGCTTCGCAATAGCGCAAGGCTCCAAAATCGGCCGGCGCGTACACATCGCAAAAACTGAATTCTTCGTCTTTGCCCGCAAAGATGCCCTGCTCGCGGGCGTGGCTGATGACATCCCTGCTGTAGAGACAATGTTCGGGATTGTCAAAATCGACCTTGGTAATACGCGCCTGATTGGCGTGTCCGCTGATATGTCCGTCGGGAATGCGTTTGGCCACCCAAACGGCTCCTTTGTTCAGATTCTTTCCCTTTTTGTTGTAACGGGGAGCTTTGGCCATGATTTCCATTATCCAGGCCTCGTCGGGATCGGCAATGGAAAAAGATTCTCCGGACGACGCATAGCCGTATTCCTGCATCAACTGATCAATGACGGCAATGGCCTCGCGGGCGGTTTTGGCCCTTTGCAAAGCCACAAACATCAAGGAGCCGTAATCCATAATGGCTGTAGAATCAGAAAATTCCGGCCGGCCTCCGAAAGTGGTTTCGCCAATCACTA
>JAAZGQ010000499.1 GCA_012511135.1 Bacteroidales bacterium
GGACTATGTAGTATTTATGGCTGAGTGTGGAACTGACCTTTGGACCTGTCCCCAGGGTGAAGGCTGGATGAAAGAAGTCTTCTATTATATGGGGCTTAACGGCGGAACAGCCCATTTGAACGAAGGTTGGCAATCGAGTTACGAAAGCATAAACTATTGTAACGCTGCCATTCGTTTTGCTCCCAATGCCGGATATACCGATGCTACGGTACGAGACAAGAAAGTGGCAGAGGCTCATTTCTTACGTGCTTTCTTCAATTTCTTTCTGGTAGAACAATTTGGAGGTGTTTATCTGCCTACGGTAGAAACAACTAAACCGATCACAGATATACCTCGTTCCAGTGTTTCTGACTTTTATGAATTGATCTTTTCCGATCTGGAATTTGCCATGGCTCATCTGCCCAAGATCCAGACCGAAAGGGGCAGGGCTACCAGAGGAGCTGCTTATCATCTTTATGCCAAGGCCTGTCTGCAATACGCTTCTTACGATGAAGTTACAGACAAGAATGCTCTTTACACGGCAGCCAAAGACGCTGCTCTGGAAATCATCGACAACAAAGCCAGCTACGGACTTGCTCTTTACACGGAGCCGACAGATATTTTTGCCGCCGCAAACAACAAAAACAACACCGAAGCTGTCTGGGTGGCTACCCACTCGCAGAGCAGTACCCTGAATCCCCGTGGTTCAAAATACTGGAACCGGGTATTCAAGCAGTTCGGTTGCATTCAGGAAAACGGCATTTGTGGTGTGTATCACGACATCAACAGCGAATACGTGAAATTCGAAAAACGCATTATGCCCAGCCGTGACTTACTCGATTTGTACGGCCCCAAAGATCAGCGTTACCAGGCCTTCTTCCGCGAGGAATATTATGCTACGGACGATTATACCTGGTCCGAAGGTCATTGCGCAAAATTTGGCAAGGATGCCACAGCCTTTGCCGGCATCAAAACCATTGCTGCCGATAGTCTGGCTATGCAGTTTACCCGCGATGATGTTGCCGATCCCTTTGCCCTGGATTATGCCTGCTTTGATCGCGATCTTATCTACAATCCCGACGGTTCGGCCAACATTACCTATACCAACTACGGTTATCCGGCGCTCAAAAAATACGAAGCCCCGGGCATGTATGCAGGTGAGTTGCACAAAGCCTTTTCCTGGGCCGACAACCTGACCTATCGTCTGGCCGAAACCTATCTGCTGGCTGGTGAAGCCTTGTACAAACTCAATGATCCTCTGGCTGTGAATTATTTCAACGAAATCAGAAATCGCGCCTGCCTCAACCACGACGGCAGCATGGATATAGCCATGGGCGACATCGATGTCGATTTTATTCTGGCCGAAAGAGCCCGTGAGCTCTGTGGCGAATATACCCGCTTTATGGATTTGAAAAGAATGGGCAAACCCGTCTTCTCAAATTACGTAATGAGCAATCCCGACATCAGCAAGCGTCAGGCTTTTGATGCCGACGTTCATTTTGTAAGGCCCGTGCCCGAAAAAATGGAACTGAACTACCAGCTCAATCCCGACGATTTCCAGAATCCGGGTTATTGATGGATAAATAAAGCTTAGATTAGCCGGGTGATTGATTTTTGCAATCAATCACCCGGTTAATTGCTTAATGAATGGAACGATCAATAGAAGGTGTAAGGGGGCAATGGCCTGTTCAAAGAGACAATAGCTTGAAAGTTTAAAGAACGATGGCCCGATTAAAGGGACAATAGCTTGAAAGTTTAAAGAACGATGGCCCGATTAAAGGAACAATAGCTTGAAAGTTTAAAGAACGATGCCCTGTTTGAACGAATAATTGATCAAAGAAATATTGGTGAATATATTGATAGATAGGTTATTAAAGATAAAAACACGATAAATTACAACAAAATGAAACATATCCTCCTCCTCCCCGCGCTCCTGATCGCAACCTGCTCTTTTGCCCAAAACAGTTCCACAGCTACTCAGCCCCTGCCGGCTTTTCCCGGCGCCGAAGGCTGGGGTGCCAATACCCCGGGCGGCAGGGGAGGCCGGGTGATCAAAGTGACCAATCTGAACGACAGCGGCAGCGGCAGCTTTCGGGCTGCAGTCTCGGCAGAGGGCCCCAGAATTGTTGTGTTCGACGTTTCAGGCACCATCAGCCTCAAATCGGATTTGACCATCAACAGTCCCTACCTGACCATAGCCGGTCAGACAGCTCCGGGCGATGGTATTTGTTTAAAAGACTGGCCTCTGAAC
>JAAZGQ010000062.1 GCA_012511135.1 Bacteroidales bacterium
AAGGTAGTTCAACAGTCACTTCGGCCAGGTACTGTTGCGCACGAAGGACAGCAAATTGTATTACGTTTGAATTAAGGATAAAATGAAACTTAGTCATTGCATAGAAGAATTGAGCATTTTGGAGCAACTGGGTTCCGTGGACAGGGAAATTAGTTCCATCTGTTTTGATTCCCGGCAGGCTGCTCCCTCCTGCCTGTTTGTTGCACAAAAAGGAAGTCGCAGCGATGGGCACGATTACATTCCCGAAGTGGTAGCCAAGGGTGCCTCGGTAGTAGTGTGTGAAAACCTGCCCTCAGAAATCAGCCCGGAGGTGGCTTATATCCGAACCGATAACAGCAATCTTGCTTTAGGTTTAATTTCTGCTGCCTGGTTTGGGCATCCTTCGCGTAAATTGCAATTGATAGGAGTAACCGGTACCAACGGCAAAACCACCATAGCCAGTTTACTTTACAATACCTTCAAAGCCCTGGGTTATAAAGCAGGATTATTATCTACTGTCTGTGTTCGCGTAGATGAACAGGAATTGCCTGCTACCCACACCACTCCCGATGCTTATGCCATTAATAGTTTGCTGTCGCAGATGCTGGAGGCCGGTTGTGATTATGCTTTTATGGAAGTGAGTTCGCATGCGGTGGATCAGGACAGGATAGCCGGTTTGCGCTTTGTGGGAGGCATCTTTACCAATCTCAGCCACGATCATCTGGATTATCATAAAACAGTGGAGGCTTATCTCAAAGCCAAAAAAAGTTTTTTCGACCGATTGCCGGCAGAGGCTTTTGCATTGACAAATGCAGACGATAAAAACGGCCTGGTAATGCTACAAAATTGCCGGGCTTCGCGTTATACCTATTCTAGTCGCAGTATGGCTGATTTCAGGGCCAGATTGCTCGAAACTCATCTCGATGGCATGCAATTGGATTTTGGTGGCCAGGAAGTGCATGTGCGTTTCATAGGTAAATTCAATGTATCGAATTTGCTGGCTGTGTATGGAGCCGCCATCTTATTGGGGATGGATGCACAGGAAGTCCTCAGGATTATGAGTGATTTGCGTCCGGTTTCGGGAAGACTGGAGTTTTTGAACTCACCCGGCGGTTTCGTGGCTATTGTCGATTATGCCCATACGCCTGACGCTTTGAAAAATGTTTTACAAACCCTGACTCAGATACGCAAACAGGGAAAAATAATCAGCGTGGTAGGAGCAGGAGGTAACCGCGACAAAACCAAACGTCCGGAAATGGCTCTGGAGGCTGTCCGGGCCAGTGACAACCTGATTCTGACCTCTGATAATCCCAGATTTGAAGAGCCTCAGGCAATTTTGGACGATATGTATGCCGGTGTACCGGCCGAAGCTAGAAAAAAAGTCTTATGCATCCTTGATCGCCGCGAAGCAATACGCACTGCCTGTAAGCTCGCTGCCAAAGGCGATTTTGTACTGGTGGCAGGCAAAGGACACGAAGATTATCAGGATATAAAAGGGCATAAATATCCCTTTGACGATAAAAAAATAATAGCTGAAATTTTTAAAGAAATGCTTTAATGCTAATATCCGCTTGCAGGCTTTGTTTAGTTGGAGCTTACGGGCAAAAAACAGAAAAATATGTTGGTGCCATTATTCGATTATTTAGACAGTATTGACTTTACGGGAGCCGGAATGTTCCAGTATGTTTCGTTCAGGTCAATCATGGCTTTTATATTTTCCCTGCTCATTGCCACTTTTATTGGCAGGAAAATAATTCGCAAGCTGCAAGTTATGCAAATAGGAGATGTGCCCCGCGATCTGGACGTGGAAGGTCAATTAAGTAAAAAAGGCACTCCGACCATGGGCGGAGTTATAATTTTTCTTTCGCTGATAGTTCCGGTGCTGCTTTTTGCCAAGTTGAACAATATTTACATTATACTGATGCTCATAAGTACAGTATGGCTTACCGTGTTGGGTTTTGCGGACGATTACATTAAGGTTTTCAGAAAACATAAAGAAGGCCTGAAGGGGAAATTCAAGATTATCGGCCAGGTAGGTATCGGTTTAATCGTTGGTTTGACACTGTATATCAGTCCCGAGGTGGTGATACGTGAAAATGTTCAGCTCAACAACGGCCAGCCCAACGAAGAAGTCCGTTTTGACGAGGGCGAGGTTAAATCGACCAAAACCACTATTCCCTTTATGAAAAACAACAACCTGGATTATGCCAACATAGTTGGTTTTATGAAAGAACATAAACAAGCCGCTGGTTGGGTGCTATTTGTGCTGGTAACCATTTTTATAGTAACTGCCGTGTCTAACGGCGCTAATCTGACGGATGGTTTGGATGGCTTAACTACGGGGACTTCGGCCATTATCGGGGTCGGCCTTGGTATTTTGGCGTATGTGTCCAGTAACATGAATTTTGCGTCCTATTTGAACATAATGTACATCCCCGGTTCAGAAGAATTGGTTATTTATATGTCGGCCTTTGTGGGGGCCACAGTGGGTTTCTTGTGGTATAATTCTTATCCGGCTCAAGTTTTTATGGGAGATACGGGCAGCCTTATGCTGGGTGGTGTTATAGCCGTTTTTGCTATTATCATCCGTAAAGAACTTATGTTGTTGTTTTTCTGTGGTATGTTTTTGATTGAATCGCTGTCGGTTATGATGCAGGTGTCGTTCTTTAAATGGACCAAACATCGTTACGGAGCGGGGAAGCGCATATTTAAAATGGCTCCTTTGCATCATCATTTTCAAAAGCCCGGTAATTCAGGCATCGAGGCCCTGATCCAAAAACCTCTCAAGGCCATGCCGGAATCCAAAATCGTCATTCGTTTTTGGATCATCAGTTTGTTGTTGGCTGCTTTGGCCATAGTAACACTCAAAATCAGGTAAGCATGAAGAGAATTGTTGTTATAGGAGGAGCCGAAAGTGGCAGCGGAGCGGCTGTGCTGGCCAGGAAACAGGGTTTAGATGTCTTTCTGACAGATCTGGCTCCTATTCCCCAGCCTTATCGTAAATTGTTGGAAGATAATGGGATAGAATACGAAGAAGGTCAGCATACTGCAGAACTTATTTTAAACGCAGACGAAGTTGTCAAAAGCCCGGGAGTTCCCGACAAGGCTCCCATGATTCAGGCTGTCAAAGCCAAGGGCATACCCATTATTTCGGAGATAGAATTTGCCGGACGTTATACCAAAGCCAAAATGATTTGCATTACAGGGAGTAACGGTAAAACCACCACTACTCTGCTTACTTATCATATACTCAAAAACGGAGGTCTTAATGTAGGCCTGGCCGGCAATGTGGGTCAAAGTTTTGCCCTGCAGGTGGCCCAACATGACTTCGATTATTATGTAATAGAACTTAGTAGTTTTCAGTTGGATTATATGTTTAAATTCAAGGCGGATGTGGCGGTAATGCTTAACATCACTCCTGATCATCTGGATCGCTATCACTACAACTTGCAGGAATACGTGGATTCAAAATTCCGGATCATTCAGAATCAGACCGGTCAGGATGCCTTTATTTACTGGAACGATGACCCCATAATTCAACAGGAATTAAAGAAAAGACGCATCCGGGCCAGAACCTATCCATTTTCCCTTAAAAAGGAAGCCGGCATCAAAGCCTTTATCGAAGATAAAATATTGGTCATTAATACGCCCGACCAGCAATTCGAAATGGAACAGGAAGCTCTGGCATTACATGGAACACATAACCTTTATAATACCATGGCTTCGGCTATTTCTGCCAATATTACGCACATCCGCAAAGAAAAAATACGCCTGGCCCTGAGTAGTTTTAAAGGGGTGGAACATCGTCTGGAGAAAGTGGCCAGTGTGGCCGGAGTGGAATACATAAACGACTCCAAAGCCACCAATGTGAATTCCTGCTGGTATGCTCTGGAATCGGTTAATACACCGGTGGTACTGATACTGGGGGGTACGGACAAAGGAAATGATTACAGCGAAATTGAGGCTTTAGTCCGGCAAAAGGTAAAAGCTTTGATTTGCCTGGGAGCAGATAACACCAAGCTGCATGAGTTCTTTGAGGGCAAAGTAAAGCAAATACATGATGCCCGTTCAATGAACGAAGCCGTAAACCTGGCCCGTAGCCTGGCAAACAAAGGGGATACAGTCTTACTATCGCCTTGTTGCGCCAGCTTTGACCTTTTCGAAAATTACGAAGACCGAGGCCGTCAATTCAAGGACTGCGTTCGCAATTTATAAGATATGGAACTGATACAAAGTGTATTCAAAGGCGACAAAGTGATCTGGACGATCTTTTTGTTTTTATGCATCATTTCGCTGGTGGAGGTCTACAGTGCTATAGGCACCCTGGCTTATGCCCGGGCAAATCCCTTTGAACCCATCATCAGACATGGCATGTTTTTACTTATAGGAGCCGCTTTGGTGGTAGCTTTTCATAATTTCCA